>CBDTVJ010000147.1:0-8762 GCA_965363655.1 uncultured Halieaceae bacterium
TGATAGTATCGACAACACCTGTGGCGCCGCCGGCCTCAACGAAATCCCCCTTGGTAAACGGCCGGAAAATTATCAGCATGACGCCCGAGGCGAAATTGGACAGGGAGCTCTGCAGGGACAAACCAATAGCGAGTCCAGCGGCACCCAGCAGGGCTACCAGGGAAGTCGTATTGACACCGAGTTGACTCAGTGCGGCGATGATGACAAATAGCAGCAGCACCCAGCGGATGATGCTGGTCAGGAAGCTGACCAGGATTTCATCAATACCCCGCGCTATCAGCAGCTTCTTCACTACTTTGACGACAATGCCAACCACCATGCGGCCGATGTAGAAAATCACCAGGGCCATAAGAATTTTTATACCCCACGGCATGGCGTAATCGGTGATCAAGGCTTGAATATCAATATTTTCCACTGCAACTTCCTCGCGCTTTAAAAATAGGTGCCTAACTATAAACATCAGCACGCCATTTACAACATTATGGATCAATATTCGTGCTGGAGTTGTCCCGCCGGTGCTATTATTCGCAGCATCTATCGGCACTGACAGGAATGATCCTATGACAACCGTTTTTGAAAACCCGCACGCTCTGCTCGCGGCAGTTGGGCAGCATCTGGGCTACAGTGAATGGCTGGAAATTGACCAGGCCCGCATCAACCTGTTTGCCGATGCCACGGGAGATCACCAGTGGATTCATGTCGATCCTGAAAAGGCGGCCGAGGGACCTTTCGGCAAAACTATTGCGCACGGTTATCTCACCTTGTCCCTGGCCAATCTCTTCCTACCCGAGATCATGCGGGTGGAAAATACGTCTATGGGCGTCAACTATGGCTGTGAAAAAGTGCGTTTCCCGGCCGCCGTGCCGGTGGACAGCAGGGTGCGCGGTGGCGGGGAGCTTATCAGCGCGGAGGAGGTAAAGGGGGGCGTGCAGGTCGTTGTGCGCATGACCATCGAGATCGAAGGGGGCGAACGCCCGGCCTGTGTAATTGACACCATCAGCCGTTTTTTCCCCTAGCCATACCGCCACCGGGCCTTGCGTTTATCGCAAGCGGCAGTCTTACAGTGGTGTAGACTGCCCGCTTGGCTTTTCGGGTGCGAGCATAATCATGCTGGAAACTAGCGACGCTGTAGAACCTGTATTCCCTGCAGCCACTGTGGTGCTGGTGCGCAATGGTAGTGATGGCCTGGAAGCCCTGCTGGTACAACGTAACCAGGCGGTAAAGCACATGGGGGGCATGTGGGTGTTCCCGGGCGGCAAAGTGGACGAGGGGGACTACCCCGCGGACCGGGATGACTATCGGGCAGCGGTCAACGCGGCGATCCGTGAAACCAGGGAGGAGGCCGGGCTGGACGTGCGTCCGGAACAACTGGTTTACCTGTCGCACTGGACGACCCCTGAGGGTGCTAAAAAGCGTTTTGCCACCTGGTTTTTCCTGACCATCCTGGAAGATGATCAGGAGGTCATAGTAGATGGAGGAGAGATCGCCCATCACCGTTGGATAAAACCGGACCTTGCCCTGTCAGAGTCAGCCGATGTTGCTCATCTTCTGCGGCTGATGCCGCCCACTTATGTCAGCCTTTTTGATATTGCTGATTGCGAGACCTGTGAGCAGGCCAGGAATCGAATGGGTGAGCGGGAAGCCATTGTCTACGAGCCTCGCATGGTATTTGTGGAAGACGGCATTTGCTTTTTGTACGGGGGCGATGCGGGCTATACGCAGGAGAGCCTGGAGATAGAGGGCGACCGCCATCGGCTCTATATGATTGATAGCCAATTGCAATATATTCGGGAAACATGACGCACAGCGGAGCTGCTAGTCGTCCTGCAACAGACTTCGGTTCGAGAACCTGAGGCGAGGGTTGCAAGCCTATTTTTTGACGATAACTGAGCTGCCGTGGCCGAAGAGACCCTGGTTGGCGGTGATCCCGACCCTGGCGCCTTGCACCTGTCGGTCACCCGCCTGCCCGCGTAGCTGCCAGGTCAGTTCACAGACCTGGGACAGGGCCTGCGCCGGTACGGCTTCACCAAAACAGGCCAGTCCGCCGGAGACATTGACCGGGATTTTCCCTCCCAGTGCGGTATCGCCGGCGCGCAGCAGCGCCGCCGCTTCGCCCCTGGGGGCCAATTGCAGATCTTCAATCCAGTCCAGTTCCAGGGCGGTAGAGAGGTCGTACACCTCGGCCAGGTCAACGTCCTCGGGGCCAATACCAGCCTCTTCATACGCTTTCACCGGTAAGCTGGCGCGGTAGGCCTGGGCCTCCACGCCGGCGGCGGCAGCGGAGTCAGTGGCAATATCAGGCATTTCAAGCACTGAGCTGGCAAAAGTTGGGGTAACCGTAGAGATAGCGGCCACACGCGGTGCATCGCCCTTGCCAATTTTTTTGGCATATTCAACGCTGGAGACGATCAATGCTGCGCCGCCATCGCTGGTGGCGCAGATGTCCATCAACCGCAGTGGGTCGGCCACCATGGCGGAGGCGGCAACGTCCTCCGCGGTGAAGCACTTGCGATACCTGGCGCGGGGGTTCTTACTGCCCACCAGGGAGTTTTTGACCTTGACCGCGGCAAAGTCCTCCAGGGTGTCGCCGTAGAGGTCCATGCGCCGTCTGGCGTAGAGGGCGAAGTAGGTCGGGTTGGTGATACCCAGGTAGAAGCGCACCCAGTCGGGATCTTCAGGGCGGTAGCCGCCGGCTGGAGCCAGAAAACCCTTGGGCGTAGTATCGGCGCCTACTACCAGGGCGACATCGCAGTCGCCGGCGAGAATTTTGTTACGGGCTGCGGCCAGCGCCTGCGAACCTGAGGCACAGGCGGCATAGGAGGTATTGACCTCCGCGCCCTGCCAGCCCAGTGCCTGGGCGAAGGTGGCACCGGCGACATAGCCGGGGTAGCCACAGCGAATGGTCGCACCACCGGATACAAATTTGACGTCCTGCCAGGGTACGCCGGCATCTGCCAGGGCCTCGCGGGCGGCGGCTACGCCGTATTGCACAAAGTTGTGCCCCCATTTGCCCCAGGGGTGCATGCCTGCACCGAGAATGGCGATTTCGTTGGACATAGTTCTAGCTCCAGGTTCAGCCGGCGTTTAATCCGCCAGGGGTTGCCACTTCCACGTGACTTTGATGTCGTCGTCGGTTTCGTGCAGCGGTTCCAGTACCAGTTCCATCGGCATACCGACCTTCAGGTCTGCTACCGTCAGGCCCTCAATGACCTGCCCAAGGATTACCATCTGCTCCTCTTCCAACTGCACTGCGGCAATGGCATAGGGCTCGAAGGGTTCCTGGGCCACAAAGGGCTCCGGGGGCTTGTAGCAGGCATTGGTATAGCTCCAGATGCGGCCCGTACGGCTCAGTTCCACCTCGCGAAAATCAGTGCTCTCACACTGGGGATTCTTGCAAAAGTGGCTCTGCTTGGGGAAAAAGTAGGTGCCGCAACTCTTGCACTGGGTGCCTATCAGGTGTGGTTTGGCTGCCATCGTGTGCCAGCCATCGATGGCGGGCACCTGGGGTTTTGCGCTCATAGTCAACTCCCGAGAAAAACGGGGCTCAGGGTACTACCGTGAGGCGGATACAGGCAAGGGCGCAGAGTGCCAGGGGCGGCACAGGGAGGGTGGGTTTACTATGGCAGACCTGTGCTTGCTCATGGATGCGCTTTTGGGCACAGTGCGGGCATGTGTGGTCGTTTCAATGTTATCGATAGTCCCGGTCTGCAGCAATTGTTGCAGGATCTGGGTGTAGACCTGTCCCTGCCTCCCGGCGTCAATCTGGCGCCCACTGAACAGGTGTCCCTGATTGTTGAAAACGACGGGGAGCGGCTGGTGGAATCTGCACGGTGGTGGCTGACGCCTGCCTGGGCCCCGCAAGTGGACCAGAAATATTCCATGTTCAATGCACGCAGTGAAACCCTGGCCACCAGCCGCGCTTTTCGCGGGCCGTTCAGGCGCCAACGCGGGCTGGTGGCTATGAGTAGCTTTATTGAGTGGCGCACTGAGGAGGGGCTTAAACAGCCGTGGTTGATCAGCAACGAACAGCAGGCGCTCGCCGTTGCTGCCCTCTGGGATATCTGGGAGGGCGGTGAAACACCGCTACTGTCCTGCACGCTGGTAACCACCGCCGCCGCACCATCATTCAAGCCCTGGCATTCGCGCATGCCTGTGGTGCTGACGTTCCAGGAGCAGTTGGCGTGGTTGGATAACAAACATGCAATAGAGCCCGGTGACCCCATCTTTCGCCATGCATTGAAGATGCCCCTGCAGCTACTGCCGTTGTCCCGGGCGGTGAGCAATGCCCGCAATAAGGACTCCGCGCTGCTGCAGGGTATTGGGGCAATCGTGGAATTGCCCGGCGAGACCCGGGCTGGCCTATAATCACACAGGGATTGGCTGAGGCCACGGTTCAGCAAACTGTGCCCACAGGGGGTATTCTTCAGGGCCATTGAAGATTGGCCTGCTTGTGCATTCCCCAGCTACCGGGATTGGTACAGTATTGCCTCAGTAATGGACAACGGTATTACCGTATTTCACAGGGTGGGAACAATTATGCGTACATTTGCAATGACAGGGGGCGCCACTGGTATTGGCGCTGAATTGAAGCGGCAGTTGGAAGCAGAGGGACACCGGGTCATTTCTGTGGATATCAAAGAGGGCGATATCATTGCCGACCTGTCCACGGACCAGGGACGCCAGGCTGCTATTGATGGCGTACACGAGCAGGCGCCCGATGGCCTGGACGGGTTCATTCCCTGTGCGGGACTGCCGCCGGTGGCGAAGCCACTGTCCCTGATAACGAAGGTGAACTATTTCGCCGTGATTGCCACGGTGGAAGGCTTGCGTGACCTGCTGGCGAAGAAAGCAGGCAGTGTTTTGTTTGTCTCCTCCAATTCCGCTCCCATGGTCCAGACTGACGATACCTACGTGCAGAAATGCCTGGCCGGAGACGAGGCGGGAGCCTGTGCCGAGATCGACGAGCGTGATGGACACACGGCCTACGCTGGCTCCAAGCGCGCGGTCACTATCTGGATGCGGCGCAATGTGGTGGATTATGCAGCTTCAGGTATACGTCTTAATGCGGTGGCGCCAGGCATTACCAATACGCCCTTGGCCGAGCGTGTCTTTGCCGATGAGGAGCTCGGTGAAGTGATGAAGCAGTTTGGTGAAAGCGTGCCTATGGGAGCTACTGCCCAGCCCGCGCAAATTGCTAACGTGATGCGTTTTATGCTGAGCGAGGAAGCGGACTTTGTCTGCGGTTCGGTATTTTTCGTTGATGGCGGCTCCGACGCCATGATGCGCACAGACGATTTCTAAAGCGGTTGCCGCCCGGCTCAGGTGTCACCGGGCACGCCGGCATCAGCAGTGATGGCGGCGGCAATGATTTCACTCAGCTGGTGTAGCAGCTTGCTGAAGGCCGCTGGAATTTGTTCGGGCCCCGGGGAATCTTTGGCCAGAGGTAGTTGCAGGCGGTTGATGCGACGCTGCACCGCCTCTCCTGAGGCGGGCCTGTACACCAGCCATTCGGCGGTCAGGGTCGCCGCTGTTGCATTGGCATCCAGATTCAGGATATTGACCCGGATACCGTATTCCGGCGCTCGCTTGGAGTGCCAGGGAAAAGTGCGGACGTTCTGCGTGTTCAACAGGCTGGCCAGGTTGAGGGCCATCACGCGCTCTATGCCGGCCTCCAGCGGTTCCGCCCACCGCTCTGTGGTAGCGACTTTGAGGGTGTTGCCCTCCTGCTGGTAGACGAATTTGTCACGATCCAGGTAGGCTGGAATTTCGATGGGGCCGACTCCCAGGGCAGGACTCTCGCCGCTGGGGGCCGCAGCCGCTTCCGCAGTCAATCGATAGTAATTAACCTGTGGGCTGCTGCCGCAGCCAGTCAGCAACAGTGCCAGCAATAGCGGCCATACCAATGGCAGTGGGTTATTGGTCATTACTTGTCTCCGCTTTTGCCCTTGATCAATGCCTCGGGCTCATTTTCCAGTGTGACCGCCAGTGATTGCATCGACTTGCCAGCCCGGGCGACCTCCTGCAGTGCTTTGTTCAGTCGGTAAATGGTCTCCGAATCAGAGGAAACCACCCCGTCCACGCTCGACATCATTTGTTCAAAGGCCACGATGGCGTCATCCAGCACCTCGAGATTGCTCTGCACCAGGGCCGACAGCTTGGGTAACTCGGTATTGGCACTGGCGACCGTCGTTGCCGCTTCATCCAGTACCGTATCCAGTTTGGGGCCGGAGCTGGCCACCTGTTGCTGCAGTTGCTCGCTCAGCCTGGTCATTGAATCCAGTGTCCGGGTCAGGCTGGCGGGTAAGCCCTGGAATTCCGCGCTGCTGACCAGGCTATTGATATCCTTGGCAATGTTATTCAGGTCATCGATCAATTTGGAGGGATCGATATCCTGCAGTTTTCTGGCGATGCGTTGCAGGTCAGTTGGTACCGTGGGGAATTGAAAGTACGATGAGTCTATATCTGCCAGTTTCAGCTCACTGCCCGGATGGAAGTCCATCTCAATATACAGCAGGCCTGTCAGCAGGCTCTGCGTATTGAGTTGTGCGCGCAAGCCGCGCCGCAGCAGTTCTTCCCTGAGATCATCGCTCTCTTTGCCCCTGAAGTGAATGTTGTCTCTCATTAAATCCGCTTCGACGACCATGAGGAAGTCGATATTATTGGTGTCCAGTAGCACCTCAACATCGGTTACCTTGCCGACCGTTACGCCACGCAGGGCCAGGGGAGCGCCGACATTGAGGCCTTTAACAGAGCCATCAAATACCATGACGACTTTTTCATTTCTGCCAAAGCCAGAGCCTAGCAGGAAGAGTGCGATTGACAGCGCAATCAACAGGGCTCCCATAACAAAGGCCCCGATGGCGACCGTATGTGGCTTTTCACTCATGGCGTTTCCTCATTGGCTGGCGCGGCGCTGCGGTTCAGAAACTGTCTTACGACGTCCTGATCGCTGTGCTCGCGCAATTCCCCGGGGTTGCCGTAGGCAATCATGGTACGCGTATTATTGTCCAGGTAGACCGAGTTGTTGGCGATGGCGAAGATGCTGGGTAGTTCATGGGTGACCATCACCACGGTGGCACCGATGGATTCCTTGACCTGCACAATCAATTCATCCAGCAGGCGGGAACTGATCGGGTCCAGCCCGGCGGATGGCTCGTCGAAAAACAGGATTTCCGGGTCCAGCGCAATCGCCCGGGCCAGCGCGGCGCGTTTTTGCATGCCGCCACTAATTTCAGAGGGATAGTATGACTGGTAGCCGTCCAGTCCAACAAGTGCCAGCTTGTAAGCTACAATTTCAGCAACTTCGTCGGGGCTGTAGTCGGTGTACAACTGCAGGGGTAAGGTCACGTTTTCCGTCAGGGTCATGGCGCTGAACAGCCCCCCGGACTGGTAGGTTATCCCCCAGCGCCGGCGCATGGCTGCCTGCTCTTGCGCACTCGCCCGGGGAAAGCTGGTATCGTTGTACAGGATGTCTCCTTTACTGGGGCTTATTAAACCGAGCATATGCTTGAGCAGGGTGCTCTTGCCGCAGCCGCTACCACCCATGATGACAAAAATATCCCCGCGCATGACATCGAAGTTCAGGTCGCGCTGAATGACAAATGATCCATACGCCATGGTGAGGTCGCGCACGGCGATATGTGCCTCATTCGCCACAACTTCGTTCATATCCCGACCTGCTGGAAAATGATATTAATGGCGGCGTCTGCCACAATCAGGTAGACGATGGCGGTAACCACCGCTTCAGTAGCCGCCTCTCCCACAGCGGCGGAGCTCCTGCCGGAGTTAATCCCCGCACGACATCCTGCGACGGCGATGAGCACGGCGAACAGCAGCCCCTTTAGCAAGCCAACGGCGACATGGGTGAATGAAAGGGCTGTCTCTGCCTGGTTAATATACTGTATCGGTGAAATACCCATGCCGCCGGCGACAATGCCGCCGCCCACGATGCCCAGTACGTCCGCATAAAGCGTTAGCAGGGGCATAATCACTATCAGTGCCAGCATGCGGGGCAGGACGAGGAACTCTACCGGGGAGATGCCCATGGTGGTAATGGCGTCGATCTCCTCGTTGGTTTGCATGGTGCCCAGTTGTGCGGCATAGGCTGCTCCGGTGCGTCCCGCCATCACCACGGCAGTCATGAGTACGCCCATCTCGCGCAGCATGCCGATGACCACCAGGTCGGCAACGTAGATTTCGGCGCCGAATTGTTGCAGCTGTACCGCCCCGAGGTAGGCCAGGATCATGCCCACCAGGATACTGGTGAGACTGATGATGCCGAAGGCCTCAGGGCCGGCCTGGTAGCAAAAACTCCAGAAATCACTGAATCGGGTATTTGCCTTCCCCTGCAGCAGACGCACCAAGGCGATGGTCACTTCGCCGACAAAGCCCAGTGATTCTTTCAGGTTGTCGCTGGCTTCGCGTCCTATCTTTACCGGGTTGAAAGCTGCGAGCCAGGAGGGGGCTTCCTCCTCCGGAGCCTGGTGCTTATCCACTGCGGTGGCGACTGCGAGTAACTTCTCGACGCTTTCGGGTAAGTTTTTGGTCTGGAACTCGATGCCTTCGGCGCGGCAGTGGTTGTAACATTGCAGCAGGAACGCCATCAGGATTGAATCCCAATTCCCCAGCGAAGATCCATCGGTCACCAGTCGAATGGGGTGGCTGAGCCGTAGTTTGGACTGCAGGGCGCTGAAATTTTCGGTGTCCTGCCCCTGCACCCAATCACCGGACAGCAGCAATGAAGACTGTTCAGGGCTGTCTTT
>CBDTVJ010000148.1:0-8720 GCA_965363655.1 uncultured Halieaceae bacterium
GGGCGCGATACGGTCCAGGGTGCCCGGGAAGTTCTCCCCGCGGAAGGCGTCCAGACTCACCCGCGCTGGCAAGCCTTTATGCAAATCGCCAGCGTCCACTTCATCGATAGGCGCGGTGACATACAGGCAGCTGTAGTCAATCAGGTCTACTGCGGGAGGGGTTGCCACGCCGGGAGGCGAGGGCGTCACGTACTCGCCGATTTCACCGTTGATCTGGGCCACGACGCCGGCGAAAGGCGCGCGCAGGTAGGTCTCTTCAAGTAACGCTTTATTCATGTCCAGATTGGCCACGGCAACCTGTTCATCGTCCCTGGCGGCCTGGCAGGCGAAACTGCCGCTCTGCGCCCGGGTACGCCCCAGTTCCATGGCCTCCCGCGAGGCGAGTTTTTTCTTCAGCAATGTATCCAGGCGCCGGGCTTCCCGCTCAGCGTTGTCCGACTCCACGCACACCTGCTCCGCCCGGTGGCGGCCCGCCAGTAGCTGGGCTTCCGCCTGGGCGTGCATCGCCTTGCGATCCTTGTTCCATAGGGACAGCAGAACCTGGCCCACCTCGACCCGATCCCCCTCGTCAACGTGTAATGCATCAACACGGCCGCCGATGGGCATGGACAGCTTGGAGCGACGGCAAGCCTCAACGGTGCCCGCCCGGGTATTGGAGACGGTCTGTTCCACGGTGCCGCGGGCTACGGTGTGTAGCAACACTTCTGGCGGAGGCTTTTGGCCCATGTACCAGATAACGGTCATGGCTATGACGACGACAACGATTAGAGCGATGAGCTTTTTCACGCCGACTGGGTTCCCTGTCTACTGTCCAAAACACATTATGAACCCTGCGGCGGCTATTTTCGACGATTTATATCAACAGTACGGGCTGTTGCGACCCGGCACTCTGGATACCCGCAGCAAGACCGATTATATTGCACAGCCTGTGGGTATGAATTTTTTGAACAGCAAACGGAATAGTCACTATGGGCAGAGCCTACCAGAATCGTAAGGATTCGATGGCCAAGACATCGGATATGAAGGCGCGGGTCTACAGCAAGTATGCCCGCGAAATTTATGTCAGCGCCAAGGCAGGGGGAGTGGACCCGGATGGTAACCTGGCCCTGCGCAGCCTCATTGAGCGCGCCAAGAAAGACCAGGTGCCCGCTCATGTCATAGACAAGGCCTTGGACAAGGCCAGCGGCAGCGGTGGTGAGGATTTTGCCACCGCCCGCTATGAAGGCTTTGGTCCGGGTGGCGCCATGGTGATTGTCGATTGCCTGACTGACAACCCCAACCGTACCTTTGGCGACGTGCGCCAGTGCTTCACCAAGTCAAAATGTAAAATCGGTTCCCAGGGCAGCGTCAGCCACATGTTTGACCACAGTGCCATTCTGGTATTCAACTGTGATGATGAGGAGGCCGCGCTGGAAGCATTAATGATGGCAGATGTGGATGTCTCCGATATCGAGGGCGAGGACGGCAAGGTCACAGTATTTGCGCCGCATACCGATTATTTCAAGGCCAGGCAGGCCATCCTCGATGCCTTCGGGGCAGTGGATTTTGAAGTAGACGATATCCAGTTTGTTCCCCAGTCGACCGCGCCACTGGGTGCAGAGGACCAGGAGGCGCTGGAAAAGTTCGTCGATATGCTGGATTACCTGGAAGATGTGCAGAACGTTTATCATAACGCTGCTTGATATCTTTAGCTGGCGATATGTTACAATTGCAGGGTGAACCCGCCCCTCTCTGACTTGTTCAAATCCCGGGGCGGTTGCATATTATTTTAATAGCAGTTACGGAGTTTATTATGTTTACGAAAAAGATTTTGGGTTTGCTCTCGCTCGTTGTTGTGGTCGCCGCTGTGACCGGTTGCAGCAAGGAACAAATGGATGAGACCAAACAGTCCGCGCAGGATGCAGCCGCTGCGGTAAGTGAGACGGCTAAAGATGCCGCTGAAAGTACCGGTGAGGCGATGGACGCTGCCGCTGATGCAGCTGGCGAAATGGCTGATGACGCCTCTGCAGCGGCCAGTGATGCGGTTGATTCGGCCGGTAAAATGGCCAGCGATGCCTCTGACAGCGCTCACGCAATGGCATCAGATGCTGCCGATGCCACCAGCGATGCCATGGATTCCGCCAGTGATATGGCCAGCGACGCCGCCCATAGTGCCGAAGAGATGGCTAGCGATGCCGCCGATAGTGCCGATGAGATGGCCAGCGACGCCGCCGACAGTGCCAGTGATGCGATGGATGATGCATCCCATGAACTCACTGGAGCAATGGAAAAGAAGTAACTCTTTTGCAGCCGGCCCCGGGCAACCGGGGCTGGCGATCGCTCATTCCTCCCGCGTATCAAGTAGCGCGAAGCAACCCGGCGCTACTCTCTTGTAATCCTACTTTTCCCTACTGCGCGAAGGCCTCGCTTACAAGCTCGAAGGAGCGCTTGCGGTCTTCAAAGTAGTACATATTGGTTACCGCCATAATCTCGTCTGCGTTATGTTCCCGCGCATGCGCTTCTATCCTGTCCCTCACCTGTTGTGGTGTGCCCGTGGCCCGGCTGTTTTCACGGCTGGCGATAAAAGCCTGTTCCTGGGGGCCGATGGGATAGGCCTGCGCCGCCTCCGGTGTCAGTGATTCGCCGTTGCTCTGCCCGGTAAAAAAACGAAACAGGTTGAGATCGTAAGTCAGTTGCAGGGCCTGGGCCTGTTCCTCGCTGTCGGCGCAAAACACACTCAGGGTAAGAATGGCATAGGGCTCGGGCTGTCGTTCACTGGCCTGGAAGTTTGATTTATACAGGCCAATCAGGCGCGAATCTGCCTGTGGGTTGATAAACAGGCCGAGGTTGTAGGGCAGGCCGCGCTGGGCTGCGAGCACCGCGCTGTCCGGGCTGGAGCCCAGCATCCACAGCGGAATATCACGCGGCGGCCTTGGGCTCACCACCGGCTGTGTTTTTTCGGACCAGAGATAATCGCTGAGTTTTGCGGTCAACTCCGGGAATGCCTCGAACTTGGGGCGTCCGTCGGTGGCGAGGGCAACGGCGGTGGACATGTCTGCCCCGGGAGCACGGCCGATGCCCAGGTCCACACGGCCCGGGTAGAGATTGGCCAGCAGTGAAAACACCTCAGCGACTTTGTAGGCACTGTAGTGGGGCAGCATGATGCCACCGGAGCCGATCCGAATGTGCTGTGTCGCAGCGCCTATTGCCGCCAGCAATACTTCCGGTGCACTACCCGCCACCGAGGGGAACGCATGGTGCTCTGACACCCAGAACCGTTTATAACCCAGTTCCTCGCACCAGCGCGCCATTTGCAGGGTTTCCTGTAGCGCCTGTGGTGCCTGGTCCGGGGCGCGGGCCAGGGATTGATCCAGTACGGAGAGTTGTAGTGCCATGATCGCTTTATTACTCCTGCCCGGACTGCACTCGGGTGATATCTATTTTGCGCCAGGCAGCGCCTGACAACGCGCGTTGGTAACCAAAATCAAACAGGGTAGACATGTACTCGGGGTCAAATACCTCATTGCCAGGATCTCTGGGGGCATCCATGGGTATCCACGTGAGTTTCAGCGCCACACCGTCGCGTGTGGTGGTCACCGCAATACGGTAGGCGTCTCCGATACCCTGTGTGCGGATCAGCGATGCCACCGACCTGCTGGCAATATCCGGTAACCGGGCCCGCACCGGCTTGAACTCGGTCTCCATACGCGAGTTGCGAATGACGTAGGCGGTGGGTGTGCCCTTGACGTCCAGCAGTTTAAGGAGTTCCGCCCAGTCGGTGCGCGAGGAGTAGAGAAACATTTGCGCCGAGGTGCCGCCGTCGACGTGCATCTCGTCGTAGGTTTTGCCGTCAGGCGTTTGCACCTCGATATAGGCCGGGGGAAACACGCCGGGAATTGAGGCGGAGGCCAGTAGGACCTGCCGAATGAGGTCACCTGCCTGCGGGTGTCCCGTGTTGGCAATCCGACCGATATTCCAGATTACCGGCCTGGCAGCATCCAGGTTGGTGGTGCCGATATGCAGTGATCGCCCTTTACGGTACTCGCGGGCGATCTCGGCGATCATGTCATCGGTAACGTACTTTTCGAGCATAGTTAACAAAGGAGCACTGTCGGCGATTGAGTCTCCTCTGATAATAGAGAAAATGCTGCGCCTGAGGAAAATGCTCGAGCTGTCCAGGGTCGTGTAGAGCATTTTCAGCTCATCGTCATAGGGTTCACCCAGGAACGCAAACGGTGCCGTGAGGGCACCGGTGCTAACGCCGGTCACCACCGTGAATTCGGGGCGGGAGCCCTGCTGGCTCCAACCCACCAGCAAACCGGCCCCGTAGGCGCCATCGGCGCCGCCGCCCGAGATCGCCAGATAGTCGTGATGGGTGTGCATGATGCCGGCAAACTCTCGCTCAAGCATCGCGGCATCGCCCATCGCTATGGCCGGGTGCTGCTGCAAGTTCTGTCGGTCACCCCAGAAACGCAAATCATCGCGGCCCAGCACTGTAGTCTCCAGGTGAGCATCTTCCGGTACCGGGTTGCGCAGTATGGCACTGCAGCCACCGAGCAGTGCCAGGCAGGCGATCAGCCAATACCTTACCAGCCTGGCTATTCGTATCTGGCTTGGAGGAGAAACCATGGTGCGCCTACATTGCAATTAATTGCATAGATGATAACAAGTGGCAATATTATCGGTTAGCAGGCAGAGACTGCCAATGGAAAGTTGTGGCTATTTCACTGCCTTCCCCGGGGCATGCCGGCATCGGACTCGGGTAGAATACAGCGATGCTATATGGACTTGAATGGGAACAACTGCTGCTGTGGGGCACCGGGCTGTCTGTTGTCGCGGTGATTGCCACCTTGATTGGCGTGCCCTGGGTAGTAACGCGCCTGCCCGGTGATTACTTCGTGCAGGAGCGTCGCGAAGCCTGGCGTGAGGCTTCCGGTGAGCCGTTTCCCGCCCTGGTTCTGGGAGCCCTGAAAAACCTGCTGGGCTTCATGCTGGTAGTGATGGGTGTGATCATGCTGGTGACCCCGGGGCAGGGGCTGTTGACCTTGCTGGCTGGGCTGTTGTTGATGAACTTTCCCGGCAAGTACCGACTGGAGCGCTGGCTGGTGCGGCGCCCGGGCGTAATGCGGGCACTCAACTGGTTGCGGGACAGGCGCCAGCAACAACCCTTCGATCCCCCCTTGGAGTAAACCCCTCGTTATTGATGAAGGAGGGCCGTATAATTAGGTGGCGCTTCTGCCACAGGGCTTAACACTATGATCGGCAAAATGGTTTCACTAGGCTTCGACCTCGCCACGCTACCGGCCCGCATGACTTACCGGGGTACCAGGGCCATGCTGGCCATGCCCGGTGATATCGAGCAGGTCATGGCGGAAATGCGCCAGGTATCGGATGAGGTAGCCCGGGAAATACAGGTGTTGCTGGACAGTATCGATGCCGAGATGAGCCAGAAGGCGGCCCATCTTAGCGATGAGCAAAAACAGCAGGCCGCCGACATGGCGCTGTTTGCCGCACAAAAACACCTGAGCATGGCGGCAGTGAATGTACTGCGTGCCCTGTGGCTGACCGTGGATGCCAACCGCCCCCTGGAGCAGGATGACGGCTCTGTCGTCATTGAACACCAAGCCAGCCGGCGCCCACCCGGACGTCGTTCCTAGGGCGAGCTTGCCGTCACAAACCAGATGGCGCCCTGCATGCTGAGTGCGCCGTTCTTGAAGTAGGGCGCCAGGCTCTCTTCCATACTGGCAAACACCCGCTCCAGCACTTCCTGCTCCTGCCCTGCCATTAATTTGCCAAGGGGCCCCAATGTCGCCATTTGCCTTACACTTTCCGCTAGCGTGGCTGCCTCGGCAAAATTGACGTGGGTGCGAAACGACTCCAGTTCGACATCGGTAAAGCCACTATCAGCCAGTATTTGCTGCACCCGCTCGGGATTGGCAAAAGCGAAGGGACCGGGAGCATTGGGTTCCGGCTTCGGGGGTGGTGGCAGGTGTTGCAAGGCAGCCTGCAGGGGCAGCAGCATCCATTCGTTTTCAGGCATGGCCTGCCAGCAGCAAAAAGCAAGGCGTGCACCGGGGCGCAGTGACTTGCGCAGGTTGCTGAAGGCACCCTCCGGATCATCGAAAAACATCACGCCAAAGCGCGAGAACAACAGGTCAAAGCTGTTCGGGGCGAATTGGTGTGCTGCGGCGTCCGCCTGCAGGAACTCCATACTGGCAATGGCATTATTCGCCGGATCGCATTTTTTCCTGGCGACCTCCACCATGGGCTGGGAAATATCGATGCCCAGCACACTGGCCCCGGGCCCCAGTTGCTCCGCGAGCATCAGGCTCTGGCTGCCACCGCCGCAGCCTACGTCCAGCGCACTTTGGCAGTCTCCTACCCGGGCGTGTTCCAGCAGTGCTGCACTTACCGGCCGCAACATGCGGGCCATGGTGTCGTCTTCCTTGGCCCAGTGCTGGCCCGCTTCCCCGTTCCAGAATTCAAATTGTTCTTCGTTGCTCATCCCGTTGGCTCTCCTGGTGAACGATAGGTCTATTGATGCGGTCTAACTTTATAGACAAGTGTATAGAATTGATCGGTATCATGTCTTTGTTGCAGCCAGGTCTGCAACAATTTAGTTTTGGGGAGTAGGGCGTTTGTCCGCAGCTGTATTTCAGCTATCCTTGAGAGAGCAACTTTATATGACACAGCGAGAATCAATTATGCGTATTCATAAATACTGGCGGGCCACGGCCTCGGTCCTGCTACTTGCGCCACTGTTGGCCTTTGCCCAGGCCAATAGCGAAACCCTGAAGACGGACTGGCTGGAGTTGGAGAAAGGCTATCGCGGCGAGACCGTGGGTGCTGAGCTGGTGGAAATCGAGGAGGGGGATACGGCTGATATACAGGAGATTACAGTGGCCATCCCCAAGACCGCCATCAGTCACCCGGACACCATTGAGGAAGTGGTAGTTATCGGCAAAAGACCTGAGAAGCCTGAACCGCTGGATATCTCCTACGAATGGGTGGATGACTACGACAAGGATAACTATGGGCTGGTGATCCGGCTGGGCAAGAATACCAACTGGCCGATTCGCCTGTACATGAATTCCACCCCGGGTTTTGTTCGCTAGCCTGGCTGCTTGAAAGCCTGCATCAGGCTCGAGCTCCCTGGGGTACACTTCATGCCTCTTATGCAACACTTCGCCATAGGTATGCCATGCAAGTGATCCCGGGAATCAACCCTGCCATCCTCAAGCAGTTCGCGCCCAAGCCGGGCCGCAGGCCCCTGCTGCCGCCATTGAGCAACAAGGCCCAGGTGGCATTGATGTGCCGCATGCTTTTTCGCGAGGGGTGGAACGAGCATATCGCCGGACATATCACCTACCGCCTCGACAACGGCAACATCCTGACCAACCCCTGGGAGCTGGCCTGGGACGAAGTGACTGCCAGCGATATCCTGATACTCGACGATTCCGGCGCCATTATCGAAGGGTTGTGGAATACCACCCCGGCACTTGGCCTGCACCTGCATTTACATCAATTGCGTCCGGAGGTTAACGTGGTGATTCACAACCACGCCCGTTGGAGCGGTATCTGGGCCAATATGCACAAAGTACCGCCGGTGTATGACCAGGCGGGCGCTTATGTGGATGGCCCGCTGCCCCTGTATAACGAATACGACGGTACGCTGGAGGATGGCGATGCGTCCCTGGCTGCCGCCAAAGCGCTGGGTGATGCCAAGTGGGCGCTGCTGGCCAACCATGGCTCTGTGGTGGTCGGGCGCGATCTACGCCAGGTGCACCTGCGCGCCATCACTCTGGAATGGCGCAGTATGCGCGCCTTTGAGATGGAGCAGGTAGGGGGTGGGGTGCCTTTGACCGAGGAACAGGTCGAGGCGATCGCGCTGCCGGACGCCAATGGTTTTCCCTTTCTGTGGGAGGCCATGGCCCGACGGGAATTGCGCGAAGACCCTGCCATCCTGGATTAAACAAGGAGACCGTAATGGCACTGCAAGTCAGCGCACTCGAAAATGTCGGCGTAGAGATCAGTGGTTTTGATATCACCCAGGCCATTGATGAAGAGCTCGCCGCGGAACTGGTGTCACTGTGGGATGAGCACGGCATCCTGCTGTTTCGCAACCAGGACGTGAACCCGGAAAACCAGATTGCCTTCAGCCGCGTATTCGGTGAGCTGGAACTGCATCCGCTGAAAGCGACTACCTCGGATGAGTATCCCGAGCTCTTCATGCTGGTTAACGACCCGGAAAAAGAGAAGTTCATGACTGCCAGCTACGGTGGCAGGGATATGGTTGGCAAGCTCGACTGGCACATGGACCTGCACTACACCGGTAAACCCAACCGGGGAGCCTTGTTGCGAGGCGTGGTGTGTGCCAGTGAGGATGGTCGCACCGGCTTTGGCGACCTGGCCAAAGCCTACGATGCGCTGGACGAAGAGACCCGTGTATTACTGCAGAAAATTGAAGTCACCTATGCCTTCAGCATGCAGCGCCGCCACATGCGCTATGTCGACCTGGAAGGATACCAGCCCGGTCCCTACAGCCCGACCAAGCCCTCGGACCTCAATTACCCCAATTTCCCCGAAGTGGCGTATCCCGCCGTCGTCACCCATCCAGTGACCGGCCGCAAGGTGCTGGAGATCTGTGAACAATTCCTGGAGCGCGTCGTGGCGCCCCACAGGGCGGGGCTGTCCAACGACGAGGCTGTAGACCTCCTGCAACGCCTGGTAGAACACACCCG
>CBDTVJ010000149.1:0-8707 GCA_965363655.1 uncultured Halieaceae bacterium
CCCAGGTTACACACGGCGATCTCTTCTTCACTGGTGTTGAGGGTGATCTCGGTACACAGGTTGGACGAGTGCACCACGCCCACGTGCTGCTGCGGTGAACGCAGGTTGCAGGGGTCCTTGAAAGTCATCCACGGGTGGCCGGTTTCAAACAGCATGCCCAGCATCTTGCGCCACAGGTTTTCCGCCTTCAGCGTTTTGAACAGTTTCAATTCGCCTTTGCGGGTCATTTCCTCGTACTGGGCGTAGCGCTCCTCGAAGGCTACACCGTACAGGTCGTGCAGGTCGGGTACGTCGTTGGGCGAGAACAGGGTCCAGTCGCCACCGTCGAACACGCGCTTCATGAACAGGTCGGGAATCCAGTTGGCGCTGTTCATGTCGTGGGTGCGGCGACGGTCATCGCCGGTGTTCTTGCGCAGTTCTACGAATTCCTCGATATCCATGTGCCAGGTTTCCAGGTAGGCACAGACCGCGCCCTTGCGCTTGCCACCCTGGTTGACCGCGACGGCAGTGTCGTTGACCACCTTGAGGAAGGGCACCACGCCCTGTGACTTGCCGTTGGTGCCCTTGATGTAGGCGCCCAGGGCACGTACCGGTGTCCAGTCGTTACCCAGGCCGCCAGCGAACTTGGACAGCATGGCGTTGTCCTGGATGGCGCCGTAAATACCGTACAGGTTGTCCGGTACCGTGGTGAGGTAGCAGGAGGACAGCTGCGGGCGCAGGGTGCCGGCGTTGAACAGGGTCGGTGTGGAGCTCATGTAATCGAACGAAGACAGCAGCTGGTAGAACTCGATCGCCCTGGCGTTCTTGTCGTCTTCCTCTACCGCCAGGCCCATGGCCACGCGCATGAAGAAGATCTGCGGCAGTTCGATGCGGGTATCATTACTGTGGATGAAGTAGCGGTCGTACAGTGTTTGCAGGCCCAGGTAGGTGAATTGCAGGTCGCGCTCGGGCAGCAGTGCCTGGCCCAGTCGCTCCAGGTCGAAGTCCTGCAGGTTGGGTGCCAGCAGTTCCAGCTCGATGCCTTTGGCCACGTAGGCGGGCAGGGCCTTGGCGTACAGTGTCTCCATATCGTGTTGGGTGGCGGTGATGGCCACACCCAGGAAGTTCAGGGCCTCGGCGCGCAGGTTGTCGCACAGCAGGCGGGCGGCCACGTAGGAGTAGTTGGGCTCCTGCTCGATCATGGTGCGGGCGGTGATCACCAGTGAGGTGCTCAGTTCGTCGAAGGAGAGGCCGTCGTACAGGTTCTTCAGGGCCTCATCCAGGATTTCGGTTTCGCTGACATCGCTGAGATCAGTACAGGCTTCGTTGACAATCGTGTGCAGGCGATCCAGGTCCAGCGGTGCGCGGCTGCCATCTGGCTGCACCACGGTGATACCGCCCGCGGCGGCATGGGTGGCGGGAGACAGGGCTTGCTTGGCGGCGCGCTTGCGTGACTGCTCTTCGCGGTAGATCACGTAATCACGGGCGATCTTGTGTTCACCGGAGCGCATCAGGGACAGCTCGACCTGGTCCTGCACATCCTCGATATGGATGGTGCCACCGGAGGGCATGCGACGCTCGAAGGTGGCGGTGACCAGCTCGGTCAGCTTGGCGACCGTCTCGTGGATACGGCTGGACGCTGCTGCGTTGCCGCCTTCTACGGCCAGGAATGCCTTGGTAATGGCTACTGCAATCTTGCTTGCCTCAAACGGCACCACGGTGCCATTGCGTTTGATGACCCGCAATTGCCCGGGGGCGGTGGCAGCGATGCCGCCGGTGACAGTGGCAGACTCCGGGCTGGGAGTCGTGGCTGTGGCGGTGGCGCCGCCAGGGTTGGTCTCTGTTTGCATGTTGTCTCCGAAATGCTGGCGCTTGGCCTATTTTTTTGGGTTACCACTTATTAAATGATTGGTGAAACGTGTTACCCACAATGCACGGCCAGGCGTCTGATGAGGTTGCCATGGCCATTGTCGGGAGAAAATCCCGGTATCAGCGGCTGTTGCAAGTAATTATTGTTCGCTTTTTAGCCGCCATACCCAATATATGGGGGTATATGCTTCACTCAGGTACAAGATAATGCGCCTCAGGTCGCAATGCAAGGGCATTAGGCTGGGTTTATTCTGTGGATAAGATGTGAATAGCGAAGTGGGTCTGTATCTACTAACCGCGCAGACCTTGAGGCGCTTGGCAGGAGCTGGTCAGGCGGGGGATTTTGGGGCTCTACAGGCCGCTCATCAATTTATTTCTTATAAAAAAAGGGTTCGATATAGACGATGGTTATTACAAGGCGCCGCCGTTGCTGGCGGCGCCGGCAAGAGAGGGTTAGCTGCGCTTGGAGAGTAGCAGGGCTTCCATCAGCGCCTTTTGCGCGTGCAGGCGGTTTTCAGCCGCTTCCCAGATAAGCGTATCCGGCGCATCCATCAATGCCGCACTGATTTCCTCCCCGCGGTGGGCGGGCAGGCAGTGCAGGTAGATGGCGTCGCTGGCGGCGCGGCTCATCAGTTCGCCATTGACCTGGTAGGGTGCAAACAACTTGGCGCGCTGCAGCTGCTCACTTTCCTGGCCCATGGAGGCCCACACGTCGGTGACCACCAGGTCCACACCCTGTGCCGCCACGGCCGGGTCGTGTTCAATGCTGACCCGGTCGCTGTTGGCGCTGAGCAGGGCGGCGTCCGGCTCAAAGCCGGGCGGGCAGGCGATGCGCAGTTCAAAATCAAATTGTCGCGCGGCGTTGATATAGGACTGGCACATATTATTGCCATCCCCCACCCAGCACACGCTCTTGCCGGCGGGGCTGCCGCTGTGCTCTGTCCAGGCCTGCATATCCGCCAGCAGTTGGCAGGGGTGGTAATCATCGGTCAGGGCGTTAATTACGGGCACCGAGGAGTGGGCCGCGAAGCGCTCGGCGATATCGTGGCCGAAGGTGCGGATCATCACGATGTCCACCATGGAGGAAATCACCCGGGCACTGTCTTCCACCGGCTCGCCACGGCCCAGCTGTGTGTCGTTGGGAGACAGGAACATGGCGTGGCCGCCCAGCTGCGCGATGCCCGCTTCAAAGGACACGCGTGTGCGGGTGGAGGATTTAGCGAAGATCATGCCCAGTACCGCCCCGGGAAAGGACAGCTGGGGGGTGCCGGCGCGGTGTTCAAGTTTCATTTCGCTGGCGCGCTGCAGCAATTGCTGCAGCTCCGCGGGGCTGAAATCCAAAAGGGTTAAAAAGTGCCGAATACCCGACATCGTTAGTCCCGTCCTGTTAAAGCTTGGTGTTGGTTTAGTGGAAGTTCTGGATTAGCGCGGCGACGCCGTAGGCCAGTTCCAGGGCTTCCTGTTCTTTGATGACAAGGGGTGGGAGTAGTCGCACCGTGTTGCCAGCGGTGACATTGATCAACAGTCCCGCGTCCAGAGCCTGTTCCACCAGCTCTGTGCAATCCCGCTGTAACTGGATGCCCAGCATCAGCCCGCGACCCCGTATTTCCTTGATTTGCGTGGCGGTGCGCTGGTCTGCCAGCAGGGTGTCGGTGATCAGCTGGCCCATGGCGCTGGCGTTGGCGCACAGGTGATCCTGCGCGATGGTATTGACCACCGCCAGTCCGGCAGCACACACCAGCGGGTTGCCCCCGTAGGTGGAGCCGTGCTGGCCGGCGCCCAGTATCTGTGCCGCCGGCCCCCTTGTCAGGCAGGCACCGATGGGTACGCCGTTACCCAGCCCCTTGGCCGTGGTGACAACATCCGGTGTAAAGCCCATTGCCTGGTAGGCGAAGTAGGTGCCGGTGCGGCCATTGCCGGTCTGCACCTCGTCCAGCATCAGTAGCCAGTTGTGTTCATCACAAATCTGGCGGGCTGCCTGCAGGTAGTCCCTATCCAGCACCTGGACGCCGCCTTCACCCTGGATGGGTTCCGCCAGTATGGCCACCACATCGGGGTTGTTGGCGGCAATCTGCCGCAGGGCTTCCGCGTCGTTGCGCGGCGCCCGGATAAAGCCGGATACCAGCGGCTCAAAGCCGGCCTGGATCTTGCGATTGCCGGTGGCGCTGAGTGTGGCCAGGGTGCGTCCGTGGAAAGCCCCTTCCAGCACCACAATCGCCGGTTTTTCGATGCCCCGGTTGTGGCCGTGCAGCCGCGCCACCTTGATGGCCGCTTCATTGGCCTCGGCCCCGGAATTGCCAAAAAAGCAGGTGTCCATACCCGCCGCCTGGGTCAGTGCGACAGCGAGTTGCTCCTGGGCTTCAATGCGGTACAGGTTGGAGGTGTGGACCAGCTTGTCGGCCTGCTCCCGGATCGCGGCAGTGACCGCCGGGTGTGCATGTCCCAGGCCATTGACGGCAATGCCGGAGATGCCGTCCAGGTAGCGTCGCCCTTCAGTATCGTAAAGGTACACGCCCTCACCGTGGCTGAATGTCACGGGTAACCTGGCATAGGTCTGCATTAGCGCCGACATGATTCTCTCTCTTCCAAAAACGCAAAAAGGCAGCTGGAGCTGCCTGTTAATGAGCAACTATATATAGATCAGCAGGCCTTAGCAATTGAGTTGAACCCGGAAGCGCCATTTATGGTCATAATAGGGTAAAATGCTACGCTTTGAGCGACATGGCCCTTGGGGCTTAATACAAACTGGGCTTACAACCAAACAGGACAGGTGAATGGATATTTTAGACACAATCAAAGAGCAAATAGAGAGCAACGGCGTTCTGCTGTATATGAAAGGTTCCCCCAACCAGCCCCAGTGTGGCTTTTCGGCGCGCACGGTCGAGGCGCTGATGGGGTGCGGCGAGCGTTTTGCCTACGTGGACATTCTCACCAACCCCGACATTCGCACCCACCTACCGCAATACGCCAACTGGCCGACATTTCCCCAGCTGTGGGTAGGTGGCGAGTTAGTAGGCGGCTGCGATATCGTGACCGAGATGTTTGAAAGCGGTGAATTGCAGCCGCTGATCAAGAGCGCGGCGGTGGAAGCGCCCAGCGAGTAGGGTCGCCCCTGGACTTAAAGGCGTGGACTAAAGGCCTGGGCTAAAGGCGCGATAGATAGTAGCTATCAGCATCATTCGAACATTTAAATAGGCGGTATTACGCATCCTGTGTATTATTCCGCCTCTACCGCGCTGTCTCATGGGGAGATGGCGCGCGCATGAACTAATTTTACGGAGTGTATGCACATGGGCGTTCTAGTTGGTAAGCCGGCACCTGATTTTGATGTTGCCGCAGTACTGGGTACTGGCGAAATAGTTGATTCCTACAAGCGTTCTGACGCCATGTCCGGCAAGTACGGCCTGGTTTTCTTCTACCCACTGGACTTCACGTTTGTCTGCCCCTCGGAGCTGATCGCTCTGGATCACCGCATGGACAAGTTCCGTGAGTTGGGTGTTGAGGTGGTAGCTGTGTCTATCGATTCCCAGTTCACACACAATGCCTGGCGCAACACTGCGATTGCTGATGGCGGCATCGGTCCGGTCACTTACAACATGGCCGCTGACGTCAGCCACGATATCTGTCGCGCCTACGATGTAGAGACTGACGATGGCGTGGCTTTCCGTGGCGCTTTCATCATCGACAAAGCGGGCGATGTTCGCTCGCAGTTGGTCAATGACCTGCCATTGGGCCGTAACATCGATGAGCTGATTCGCCTGGTAGAGGCGCTGCAGTTCACTGATGAGCACGGTGAAGTTTGCCCGGCTGGTTGGAACAAGGGTGACAAGGGTATGGACGCTTCGCCTGACGGTGTTGCGGCTTACCTGTCGGAGAATGCTGAAGCGCTGTAAAGCGAGTCGGGTAGTCTCGGGGAACGCGGGCTTTTTAGTCCGCGTTTTTTTTGCTCTGAAAACCTTGGTGGGTGCCGGTGGCACGGCACAACGGCGGGCCGGGTACTGGTGAACGGCCGCAAGCTTGCCCTCATTTCCGGGCTGCTGCGCAACTCAACCATTTTTTGCTGCGCAAAAAATTGGGATTCGGGCAGTGCTCGCAGAAAGCTCCCGTAAATGAGGGCAAGCTTAAGCGCGGCCTGAATGTTCACCAGCACCCGGCCCGCCGTTGCGCCTGGATCTCGCTACGAACCAATTATCGAAATGTGTATCCCTTGGTGGGATATGAGGTCGAAGCCGGGAGAGGGGGCCGAAAAAATTTAGGCCGCGTTTAGCGCATTGAAGCCATTCGGGGCTTTCTGCGAGCACTGTCCGAGTCCAGAAAATTGCGTAGCAATTTTTGTCGAGTTGCGCAGCAGCCGAATGGCTTCAATGCGCTGCGGCCTTTTTCGGCCCCCTCTCCCGGCTTTGGCCGGCAGTATGGCACTTAAGCAGTTCCGTCCAATAATCCTCTCAAGCGATACTCCACCAACGGCAAGCGATCATTCCCAAAATACATATCATCGCCATTAATAAACATAGTCGGCGAACCATAAGCCCCACGCGCAATCACCTCATCCGTATTGGCCCGCAGCCGGTCCTTGTAGTCCTGGCTGGTAATGGCATCGAAGAAGCCCTGTGCATCCAGCCCAACCGCAGTGCAAATATTGGTGAGCACCTCATCGCTGGAAACATCGGGCGTGTCACTGCCCCAGTAGGTTTCGAACACCGCGCGGGAGTAGGGCACGACCAGGCCCTGCTCCTCGGCAAAGAACGCGCCGCGCATGGCCTTCACGCTGTTGATCGGGTGCCCCGGCGGCATTTCTGCGCGCACGCCGCACAGCCGCGCCCAGTCCTGCATGTCTTTTATGTAGTAGTCGAGGCGGCGCTTGTTCTCGCCGCTGAACATCGCCTCGCGGGCGGAGTACACCTCCTGGTTGACCGCATTGAATATGCCGCCCACCAGCACCGGCCGCCAGCGGATGGGCACCCCAAGTTGCTCCATCATAGGCACGACCCGCGTGAAGGCGAAGTAGGTCCAGGGGCTGGAGCAGTCGTAAAAGAACTCAAATTCGGGTAAGTCAGCCATGCTTCTACCTGTGATAATTTCGTCATTGAGCTTAGCACATAGGCCCAGACGTTCAGGTATAATCGCGCTTCGTAATTATGCGAACGAAACAGTGAGCTGGTAAGTAATGGACGTTGAGCAGTACATGGTGGAATTGGGTGTCGCGGCACGGGCGGCTTCGCGCGTGGTGGCGGCATCGCCCACTGCCGTGCGTAACGCTGCGTTGTTAGCTGTGCGCGATGCCCTCGATGGCGCGCGATCTTTGCTGGCGCAAGCCAACGCCAAGGATCTGGAGCAGGGCAGGGCCAATGGCCTGGATGCGCCGCTGATGGACCGGCTGGAGCTCACTCCCGCGCGTATTGACGCCATGCTCGAAGGCCTGGGCCAGGTAGCGGCCCTGCCGGATCCGGTGGGCAGCATTTCAGAGTTGAACAGCATGCCAAGCGGCATACAGGTGGGCCGGATGCGCGTGCCCCTGGGTGTGATCGGCATTATTTATGAGTCTCGTCCGAATGTGACGGTAGAGGCGGCCAGCCTGTGCCTGAAATCCGGCAATGCGACGATCCTGCGCGGCGGTTCTGAATCACTGGCTTCCAATTGCGCGATCGCTGAATGCCTGGTGCAGGGTATACAAGAGGCTGGTTTGCCCAGTGCCGCGGTGCAGGTCGTTGCAACCGCTGATCGTGCGGCGGTCGGGCAGTTGATTACCATGCCTGAGTACGTGGACGTTATTGTTCCGCGCGGCGGCAAAGGCCTGATCGAGCGCATCAGCGCCGACGCCAAGGTGCCGGTCATCAAGCACCTCGACGGTGTGTGCCATGTGTATATCGATGACGACGCCGACGACGATATGGCGGTGGCCATTGCGGTCAACGCGAAAACACAGCGTTACGGCACCTGTAATACTATGGAAACCCTGCTGGTGGCGGCCACCAAGGCAGCGGCTGTGCTGCCGCGCCTGGCGCAGGAGTACCGTGCGGCGGGTGTGGAACTGCGCGGTTGCGAGCGCACGCTGGCCATCCTGCCTGACATCACGGCGGCAACGGAGCAGGACTGGCACGAGGAATACCTGGCGCCCATCCTGGCGGTGCGCGTGGTGGACAGCCTGGAGCAGGCCATAGACCACATCAACACCTACAGTTCCCAGCATACCGACAGTATCGTGACCGCTAACCACCCGCGGGCCATGCGTTTCCTGCGGGAAGTGGATTCCAGTTCGGTAATGATCAACGCCTCCACCCGCTTTGCCGACGGCTTTGAATACGGCCTGGGCGCTGAGATTGGTATCTCCACAGACAAACTGCACGCCCGTGGCCCGGTTGGCCTGGAAGGGCTTACGTCCCAGAAGTATGTGGTACTGGGCGAGGGGCAGATTCGCACTTGAGTGCAGCACAGTCTTCACTGGCGCCGCTGGGCGTGTTCGGCGGTACTTTTAACCCGGTGCATTACGGCCATTTACGTTCGGCGCTGGAGCTGGTGGAACGGCTGCAGCTGGAGCAGTTGCGCCTGCTGCCAAGCGCGGTGCCGCCGCTGCGGGAGTTGCCCTCCTGCACTGCCGAGCACCGGGCTGCCATGGTGGAGCTGGCCGTTGCCGGCGAGCCCCGGCTGGTGTGCGATGTCCGCGAACTGCGGCGCGGCGGGAAGTCCTATACTATAGATAGCCTGACGGAGCTGCGTGAGGAGCTGGGTGCCCAGCGCAGCGTGTGCATGATCATGGGCTGTGACGCGGTGCTGGATATCAACGCCTGGCACCGCTGGCAGGATCTGCTGGAGCTGGCCCACATTGTGGTGATCGCGCGTCCGGGCTGGGCCCTGCCGG
>CBDTVJ010000150.1:0-8702 GCA_965363655.1 uncultured Halieaceae bacterium
GGACCGGGGTGGTAAATCCATCGACGGTTGTTGCAAGCACTGGGTACAACCACGGGTATGAATGCTGGTATGATTGCCGCTCCTGAATAAAGGCCAATTTGTTGCCATGAGCGAACTTCTACGGTTTCTACAGCAGCGTAATTCCGCGCCCAAACTGACTGCGCCCGCGCCCTCGGCAGAGCAGCTGGAGGGTATTTATCGCGCCGCGCTGCGCGCCCCGGATCACGCCTGGCTGCGCCCCTGGCGCTTTATTACTATTGCTGGAGATCGTCGGCAAGCTTTCGGGGAACTGCTGGAACAGTGCCTGGTACAGCGCTCACCGGACGCGAATGAAGCAGCCCGTACCAAGGCGCGCACCGCTCCGTTGCGGGCGCCGATGTTGGTGGTTCCCGTTGTAAGCTTGTCCGAACACCCGAAAGTACCTGCAATCGAACAGCGCTTTTCAGCCGCTTGTGCCGCCCATGCGATCCTGTTGGCGGCAGAAGCCTCTGGTTATGCCGGTATCTGGCGTACCGGTGATGCGGCTTTTGATCGCGCTGTCATGACCAGCCTGGGCCTGGACGCCCATGAAGAAATTATCGGTTTTCTCTATCTCGGCACCCGGGATGGTCAACCGAAGTCTGTTCCGCAACTGGATACTGCCGACTTCGTGTCATCTTGGTAGTATTCGCCTCCTGAGTTTATTGAAGAGAGAAACAATGATGCCCCCGAGTTTTGAAACCCTGGAGCTGTCCATCGAGGACCAGGTAGCCACCGTTTGCCTCAATCGACCGGACAAAGCCAATTCCATGAACGCTGCCATGTGGGAGGAACTGCAAAGCTGCTTTGAGTGGCTGGACGTCGAGCCCTCGGTGCGTGCGGTTATCCTGGCCGGTAACGGCAAGCATTTTTGTGCCGGCCTGGACCTGGCCATGTTTAGCAGCCTCAGTGGCACATCCACTGATCCTGCGCGCCGGGCAGAGCACCTGCGGCGCACCATCCTGCGCCTGCAGGATAACCTGAGTGCGATTGAAAAGTGTCGGGTGCCGGTACTGGCGGCTATCCACAATACCTGCATTGGCGGCGGTGTGGACATGACCTGCTGCGCGGACATGCGCTATGCCACGCAAGACGCTTATTTCTCCATCAAGGAAGTGGATATTGGTATGACCGCCGATGTCGGCACCTTGCAGCGCCTGCCGCGCCTTATTCCCGACGGTGTGGTGCGCGAGCTGGCGTACACCGGCCGTAACCTGGGTGCGCAGGAAGCGTGCGAAGTGGGTTTCGTCAATCGTGTGTTCGCCGACAAGGAGACTATGATGAGCGAGGTGACCGCCATAGCAAACGCCATCGCCGGCAAGTCACCACTGGCAGTGCGCGGCAGCAAGGAAATGCTGCTTTACTCGCGTGACCACTCGGTTGCCGAGGGACTCAATTATATCGCCACATGGAATGCCGGCATGCTGAGCCAGGCAGACCTGGAGGCGGGCATGCAGGCGCAGATGAGCAAGGCGCAGGCTCATTACGAAGATTGAGCGGGCAAATGCACTACCCGATTGTCGACTGTGGATTGGCGCTATGCAGGTCGTTTCTCAAAAAACTCTGGAGATTAACTGGTGAAGTTTTTGGCCCGGCTCAATAGGCCGTGGATACATTTTATTGTGCTGGGTAGTCTGTTGTTCTACCTGCAGGGTGTATTCTTTCCTGCACCCAAGCCGGTAATTGGCCCTTTGAACGAGTCGCGTCTGGAAGCGCTGCAGCAGCAGTGGTTCGCCAGTACCGGCCGTATGCCAACAGACGAACAGCGAGCCCGCATGGTGGCAGCCGAACTGGATCGGGATATGCTGTTCCAGCGCGCGATTGAGGTGGATCTGCACTTGCATGATACGGTGGTTTACCAGCGCCTGCTGCGCAATATGCGCTTCCTGAAGCTGGACGAGGGCAAGACCGACCTGGAGCTCTACGAGATGGCCTTGGATATGCGCCTGCACCTGGGCGACGAGGTGGTCAAGCGTCGCCTCATCCAGGTGATGGAACAACTGCTGCTGGCGGCGAACCCACCACGCCAGCCGACGGAGCAGGAGCTGGCCGCCGAATTCGAAGAGCGAAAAGAGGAATTGCGCCGTCCACCGCGTTACTCCATCGAGCACATCTACTTTAACCGTGATCGTGAAGCGGAAATCGACGCGGTCATTGCCACTATCACCGAGCAAAACCTCAACGCCACCCAGGCCCGTGAACTGAGTTCACCGTTTCTACCGGGTTATCAGTTCAGGCGCCAGACACCGGATCAACTGGCGCGTCATTTTGGCGCCTCTTTCGTCAAGAATCTGCAGGAAAGCAATCCCACTGCGGGCAACTGGGTTGGACCGGTGCGCTCTACCTATGGTCTGCATTATGTATGGGTTGATGAGATGGAAGCGGACCGCGACGCGACGCTGGACGAGGTGCGCTTACAGTTACTGCGCGACCTGGAGTCCAGGGCCAAGGCGCTAGCACTGCGTAACAGCGTAGATGCCATGCGCGAAAACTATGAGGTCATATTATGAAGGGCCTGCGTATCCTGTTAATGCTGGTGTTGGGCGCAGGCCTGGCGCAGACGGTAAACGCCCACCGTTTCGCTCCGTCCTTGCTGAAAGTAAACGAAATCGCTGAGCAGCAATACAACATGGTATGGAAAACGCCCGCCCAGGGTGTCAGTAACATACCGCTGCGTCCCGTGTGGCCGGAGTCCTGTGAAGTGAAGAATGCCAGTGCGCCACAGATGGAGGGCACCGGCAAAGTCAGTAGCTGGCAGTTGCACTGCTCGGGTCTCGGAGAGGATGGCCTGGTGGGGGAAACCCTGGGTGTGTCCGGACTCGGCGCCAACCAGGCTTCAGCCATGGTCATGGTTAGCCTGTTGGATGGTCGCCAGTACCAGCAGGTATTGAACGCCGAGCAGCCGGATTTTGTGGTGCCCGCCGAATCCAGTGCGGGCGAGGTGATGAGTGATTACACCACGCTCGGGGTTGAACATATCTGGAGTGGCATTGATCACCTGCTGTTTGTGTTTGGACTACTGTTGCTGGTGGGTGGCGGCAAGCGCCTGTTGTGGACGATCACGGCCTTTACCCTGGGGCACAGTATTACCTTGTCTCTGGTGACGCTGGGATATTTCGATTACCCGGTTGCGCTGGTGGAGTTTGCCATTGCACTGAGTATCTTCGTGTTGGCGGTGGAGCTAACGCGAACCGAAAAGCACGATATGTTGTGGCGCAACCCCTGGTGGCTGGCGGGTGGTTTTGGATTATTGCACGGCATGGGATTTGCCGGTGCGCTGGCTGAAACCGGGCTCCCCCAGGATAACCTGCCCCTGGCCCTGCTGTTTTTCAACGTGGGTATTGAGATCGGCCAGATTGCATTTATTTTCCTGGTGCTGGCCATCTGGTTGCTGATCCGCAAGCCTCTTGCGCCGTGGCAGGACCGCCTGCTTCCTGTGCCGGTTTATGTCCTGGGTGCGCTGTCCGCGATGTGGTGTATTGAAAGAGGCTTGGAGGCGTTGCTGGCGTAGTTTATGGCAGGCTAGAGTGACGTCGCCCCTATTTTGCCAGCCGGTGTACAACCTTTAGCCACTTTTCCATGTCAGCACGGCTGGAATCCGCGAGTTCGAGGCCGACCCAAAAACCTTCCTGGTCTTGGGCCGGACGCACCCACATGGCCAGGCCAACCAACTCCAGGCTCTCCTTCCAGTCTTCCATAGGAGCGGCAATGTTTAGTTTGCTGCCCTCCATTATCTTCTCTGGTACCCAGATGCGCAGCCCGCTGACGGACACATCCAAGGTTTCACAACGAAGAATCTGGTTGTGGGCTTCGGTGCGACTGCCCGGACTTTCCACTTCCACAAAGATGGCGCGTTCAACATGAATACGCTGGTGTTTACGCCTCTCGGTATAATTAAAACTCACAGACTTTCTCTTTTCCTGAAATGCCCTAACGGAGTATAGGGTGGAACAGGATGACTTTATGTTAATTATTGCGCTGTTTGAGCGCATTCTGCCAAAACGGGACTATTTACACATTATTACAAGGGCGCTGCAGAGTCTTCAAAAACAGTACTTTTTGAACATTTTTACTTGCGGAATCGCTTTAAACAGTATCAGGGCCTGCCCGGCCAGTTTTCCATCACGATGAACGGGTGAAACGCCAGCTCAATGCCTTCCATCACGTAGTTGTCGTTTTCAAGGATACTGCGGCGGCGGATAAAGCGATCCGCTGATGAGCGGGTATCGATTGCTTCAGTGGCATCCATGCCGCCCCTGCCGGAAAACAGGGCTCTCAGTTCCGTATCATAAATAGTGACCTGTATCGAGGCCACGGCAGCCTGCATGTTCCAGTCGAAATCTACACTGACGGCGCTGCCCGGGCCCTGCAGTGCAGGCTTGCGGGTTACCCCGTCCCAGCGCGCCAGGTGCTTAAGCCCGCCGCTGAAAGAGACCTGCAGTTCTACCAGGTCGGTGAATATAAACGCATCCAGGTCTGAGGTCTTGGCCATCTGGTCGCGTACGCTGTGCATGATTTGCGCGAAGGTCTTCATGTTCACCTTGCCGCTGGTGGGGTCCACCGGGTTACCGAAGGCGCGTTCCGCCGAGTTCCAGTGTTGCTGGAATTCCCGTTGCGACAGTACCTCGAAGCCATTTTTCCTGAGGTAGGTGGTGACCTTGGCGTCGATGCGCGGTGCTTCTTTCTCCAGGTATTTACGCGTTACGCCATTGAGGTTGACGTGGGCAATGACCACGGTCTTTATCGACTCGGTGTCCAGTAGCTCCTGGTTCACCTGGTAGGGGAAAGTCGTGGGATTGTAAGTTGGCGTGCTGCTACAGGCGACTACTACTGACACAGTCAACAGGATAGTGAGGCGGCAAAAGGTTTGAAATTGACGCATGCTGATTTCCGATCCGTTATAGTGGATGGCATGGTAGCAAAATCTGCAGCGGGACACAGCGTTAAATGGCAGTAGAACTGTACGTAAAACAGGCGGGGCAGGGGCCTGCTGTGCTGTTGTTACACGGCTTGTTTGGTGCCGGTAGTAATTTAGGGGCGCTAGCGCGCAGCCTGCAAGATGCCTTTACCGTCTACAGTATTGATTTGCCCAACCACGGGCGTTCCGCATGGCTGGCAGCCCCTGACCTGCCCGCCATGGCTGCTAGCCTGCAATATTGGATGGGCCAGCAGGGGATTCCCACCGCGCACCTGATCGGTCACTCCTTGGGGGGCAAGGTCGCGATGCAATTGGCACTCCAGAGTCCCGCCAGTGCGGTCTCTGTGGTAGTCGCCGACTTCTCCCCTGTTACCTATGCCGGTCATCACGATGCTGTTTTTGCCGCTCTGGAGGCGGTATCTGCGGCTCGTTGCGCTACCCGGGCAGCAGCCGCGGAGCTGATGGCGCAACATCTCGAGGAAGAGGGCGTGATCCAGTTTCTGCTGATGAGCCTGCGGCGCGATGACGCGGGTTTTTTCGATTGGCGCTTTGACCTGCAAGGGCTCAAGGCCGCCTACCCGGCACTGCTCGCGTCCCCGACGGCTGCAGCTCCCTACGAAGGCCCGGTGCTGTTTATCAAGGGTGGGGATTCCGATTACATCCAGCAGCAACACTGGCCCGGGACCCTGGCTATGTTTCCCGCAGCCAGCCTGAAGGTCGTGCCCGGTTGCGGGCATTGGTTGCATGTCGAAAAGCCGCAGCTGTTTAACGGCATTGTGGGACGGTTCCTGGCGGACCCGCCGGGTCAGGGCGAGAGTGCATAGAGGCGCCACCTGGTCTTACGCATCCAGCCGAGCAATGTGGGCGCGGCTTTAAGCTGTCGGGCGCGGCTTCGCGCTGTCGATAGTAGAGCAATCTTGCTGTCCAGCGGCAAAGCGCAGTATGCTAGCTGTCAAATAACTACAGAGATAATGGCTTGTCATGTATTTCACGCTGGGTGAAATTATCGCAGTATTTGCCTTCGGCCTGGCCTGCCTGCACTTTTTAGGCTCCATACGGGTGCGTGAAATCGCAGTTCAGGCGGTGGGTCGCACCAGTCGGCAGGATGACTTTCAGTTGCTCGACCAGGCGGTGCATATCCGGCGTATGTCCCTGAGTCGGGATGGCTCCGGGCGTTGGAGAATCTGGCGCCAGTACCGTTTTGATTACACCTATGATGGCGTTGAGCGACGCCAGGGTTTTGTGATCATGCTGGGTAAGCAGCTACAGTCCGTGGTGGTTTCCGAAAGAGCGCCCACAGTGCACTAGAGAAAAGACACTTTTAAAGTAGCAGGGCGTTGGCCAGTACGCTCAGCGCCAGGGCAATCAGGATTACGCCGAAAATACGATCGATAGCCGTGGCGCCGCGGCGCAATTTTTCCAGAAAAGTCTTACGTGAAAGCAGGGTGACTACCAGGGCGTACCAGCACGCATCGGTAATGCCGACCGTCGCTACCATAATCGCTTTTTGCTCTACGCCGGTATCCGGTTGCAGGAACTGGCTGAACAGCGCCAGCATGAAAACCGCCAGCTTCGGATTCAGGAAAGCGACCAGGAAGCCGTCCACTGCTGCGCTGCGGCCACCGGTGGAGCTAGTGTCTAATAGCCCGGTGTTACCGCTATTGCGCAGTGATTTAATACCCAGGTACAGCAGGTAAAACGCGCCCATTACCTGTAAAGCAAGGAATATCCCGGGTGAGCGGGTGATGAGCACTGCCAGCCCGGTGACTGTCAGTAAACCGTAAAGCCCAACACCTGCGCCGTGTGCCAGGGCCGCTGGATAACCTGCCCGGTGTCCGCCACCGAGTGTGGATTTGACCATCACCGCCAGGCTGGGTCCTGGCGACATCGCCCCCAGCAGGCAGATACTCAGTAGCGAAAGCCATTGACCGAATTCCATCGGGGGCCGCTCTGCTATTTCTTGATCTGCGACTCCAGCATGCTGGCAACTTTCTGGCCATAGGGGGGTAGGGTGCCAGCCAGTTTCGCCATGTCCACGAAGCCTTCACGGTAAACGCTCCTGGCGTGACTGAAGGTGCGAAAGCCGTCGCGGCCGCGGTAGCTGCCCATGCCGCTGTGACCGACACCGCCGAAGGGCATGTCATCACAGGCCACGTGCAGCGCGATGGCATTGACGGACACACCACCGGAGATGGTTTCATCGATGACTTTCTGCTGCTCCGCCTTGTCCTTGCCGAAGTAGTAGAGCGCCAGCGGCCGCTCCCGCGCATTCACAAACTCGATAACGTCCTGCAAATTGTCGTAGGTCTTGATATTGAGCATGGCGCCGAAGATCTCATCCTGCATGCAGGACAGCTCATCGGCAGGTTGCACCACCAGGTGCAGTGCGATCTTGTGGTCTTCCCGGCTGGAGAATTCTTCTCCCGCCGGGCACAGGGGAATGACCCGTGCACCTTTCTCGGAGGCCTCTTCAATGTAGCCCTTCACCCGGTCGTAATGCCGTTCGTTGATACAGGCCACGAAATCGGGGTTGTCCTGCACCGTGGGGAACTGCTCGGCGATGACTTCCTTGCAGCGCTTGATAAAGGCTTCCAGCCGGCTCTGGGGTACAAAGCAGTAGTCGGGGCTGATACACAGCTGGCCGCCGTTCATGGCTTTACCCGTGATGATGCGTTCTGCGGCGTGCTGGATGTCACAGTCCTCACCGATGATAACCGGCGACTTGCCGCCCAGTTCCAGGGTAACCGGCACCATGTTTTCCGAGGCGGCGCGCATCACCAGGCGACCGATGCTGCTGGCGCCGGTAAAAATCAGGTGATCCAGGGGCAATGCAGAGAAGGCAGCGCCCACTTCCGGGCCGCCGGTGATAATGGTGACTTCCGACTCCTCAAAATACTGGGCGAACAGCCGCTGCATGATCTGGGCCGTGTGGGGCGTGAACTCCGAGGGCTTGACCATAGCGCGGTTGCCCGCGCCCAGTACATCGGCCAGCGGGCTGAAAATCATGTTCACCGGTACGTTCCAGGGCGTCATGATGCCGACCACACCCTTGGGCTGGTGATGCACATGGGCCTTGGCGCCGAGGAAGTTCATGGGCATAAAGGGGCTGCGCTTTTCCGGCTTCATCCACTTCTTCAGGTTCTTTTTGACAAACTTGAGGCTGCCCACCGAAGTCATGATATCGGTCATTAATGTCACGTACTGGGAGCGACAACCGAAGTCCTGGTTCACTGCCTCGCAAATGGCTTCCTTGTTGTCGACCAGCAGGGCGATACAGCGGTCGATGCGATCAATGCGCGTGGCCAGGGCGACGGGGCCCTCCGCGCGAAAAGCGCTGCGCTGATTGTCCAGGATGGCCTGCAGGTCGGTTGAGACCGAGCTCTCTTTTACAGATGCGTTCATGTCGACTTCCTTTTGCTGGCAGTTATGCGGTAGCTTCTGCTGCGGCTGTTTGTTGCTGTTTGTTTTGAAGCTTTTCGCTCAAGCCCTCGGGGAGCGCTGTCTTGATGCCGGCGTCCTGCAGCAGCATGTCCGCACACTTTTCGGCGATCATGATGGCCGTTGCGTTGGTATTGCCGGACACTATCTGGGGCATAATGGAGGCGTCGGCGACACGCAGGCCCTTTATACCGTGTACCCGCAGGCGTTCATCCACCACGGCCATGTCATCCAGGCCCATCTTGCAGGTGCCTACCGGGTGATAAACCGATTCCGCTTCAGCGCGAATATAATCCAGAATCTGCTCATCGCTCTGGCACAGTGCACC
>CBDTVJ010000151.1:0-8677 GCA_965363655.1 uncultured Halieaceae bacterium
TCTACAGTAAACAATACTTACTTCAGTTTCGTTTTTTGCCTGAGAGAAAAAAACCTCCAAAGTAACGTTTGTCCGCAGCTATTGCCTACCCTTTTTAACTGACATATAGTATGCCATATTAACAGGGGAGTGATCTCCTAACGCTGGCTATCCGTATAAAATGCGAAAGGCAATAGCACGATGGACTACCTCAGGACACCGGATGATAGATTCGAAGGGCTGGAAGATTATCCCTTAGAGCCAAACTACCTGCAGATCGCGGACAGCGAGCCACTGAAAGAGGCTTACAAGACACTTCCAGTGCGCCATAGAAAACGCGGGCCACTTTTTACAACAGGATGCGCCGCAGCAATGTGTGCAGGCAATTCTGGACATCACGGGTCGCGGCTGCACCCAACGAACACAGTTTTAGGAAAAGGAGCTAAGTAATGGATACGCGATTAAATGAGGATGACCTGGCTTTCCAGCAGGAAGTACGCCAGTTTCTGGCCGAGGCATGGGATGCAGACCTGCAAGCCCAGGTTGGTGCCATACCCACCATGCGCGAAGGCATGATTGAGTGGCAACGCAGGCTCAATAAGAAGGGCTGGATGGCCCCGGGCTGGCCTGTAGAGCATGGCGGCACCGGCTGGAGTGTAACCCAGTCGTTCATCTTCAACTCAGAGCGGGCCGCGTCAGGCGCGCCGGACACTATCCCATTTGGGGTGACCATGGTGGCCCCGGTGATCATCGCCTACGGCAACGACGAACAGAAAGCCAGGTTTCTACCGCGTATCCTGCAAAGCGAAGACTGGTGGTGCCAGGGGTACTCTGAACCCGGCGCCGGTTCTGACCTGGCTTCGCTGAAAACCAAAGCCGAGCTGGATGGCGATGACTACGTCATCAATGGCAGCAAAATCTGGACTACCTACGCGCAGTACTCGGACTGGATATTCTGCCTGGTGCGTACCGACAGTTCTGGCCGCAAGCAGGAAGGCATTACTTTTTTGCTGATTGACATGAAGGCACCGGGAGTCACCGTACGTCCCATTGATACCATTGATGGCTTCCATCACCTTAATGAGGTTTTCTTTGACAACGTCCGTGTACCGGTGGCGAACCGTATCGGCGAAGAGGGCAAGGGCTGGACCTACGCCAAATCCCTGCTGGTGCATGAGCGCCTGTCGATTGCCGAGGTGGCAGATTCCAAGCGGGGGCTGACCGAACTGCGGGAAATGGCGCGCGTTGAAGTGAACGGCGGCAAAACCTTGCTGCAAGACCCACTGTTCGCCAAGCGCCTGTCTGATATCGAAATCGAACTGATGGCATTGGAATTTACCGAACTTCGAGCGCTTGCCGCTATCGCCGAGGGTAGTGAGCCAGGCCCCGAATCCTCGCTGCTAAAGCTACAGGGAACAGAGATACAACAGGCCATCCAGACCCTGCGTATGGATGTAGCCGGGTATTACAGTGGTACGGTGCAGGGCGACCTCAGCGCGCAGGAACTGGGGCACGACTACGCGCACTTAACACAAAAACTCTACTTCAGGGGCCGCGCGTCCACCATTTACGGTGGCTCCAACGAAGTCCAGAAAAACATCACCGCCAAATACGTGCTCGGACTGTAGGAGATAAACTATGAATTTTAACCTGAGTGAAGAACAGGGCCTGATCCGCGACAGCATTGCTCGTTTCGTGTCCGAGAATTATGAATTTGACCAGCGCAACAGTTACGTCGCGATGGACCACGGTTACAGTACAGACAACTGGCAGCAGTTTGCCGAACTGGGCTGGCTGTCTATTCCCTTTGCGGAAGAGCAGGGCGGATTCGGCGGTGGCCCCGTGGATACCATGGTGATCATGCAGGAATTCGGTCGCGGCCTGGTGGCAGAGCCGTACCTGCCTACCGTAGTGCTGTTCGGTGGCCTGCTGCAGGCTGGTGGCAGTGCAGAATTGCAGGAACAGTATATTCCGCAGATTATCGGGGGCGAACTGCAGGGTGCCTTCGCCTACCTGGAACGCCAGAGCCGCTATGAAATGAGTGATATCGCCACCCAGGCCCGCGGCGACGGCGAGCAGTGGCTACTCAACGGTGAGAAAACGGTAGTGCTCAATGGTGGTGCCGCCCAAAAGCTGGTCGTCGCGGCACGCACCAGCGGTAATCAAGCCGACCAGGCCGGCATTACCCTGTTTCTGGTCGACGCCGCCGCCGCAGGTATCGAGCGTACCTTGTACCGCATGACCGATGGCCAGGAGGCTGCCAATATCAGCTTCAAGGATGTGCAGGCCGAGGCTGTGATCGGCAGCGAGGGAGAAGGGTATGCGCTGATGGAAGAAGTTGTCGACAGCGCGCGCCTGGCCATCTGTGCCAATGCGCTGGGCGCCATGGAGACACTTAATGCCATGACCCTGGAATACTGCAAAACCCGTGAGCAGTTTGGCGTTGCCATCGGCTCCTTCCAGGCACTGCAACATCGCATGGTCGATATGTTCGGAGCCTGTGAAAACACCAAGTCACTGCTGCTGCGCGCCGTGTGTGCCGCCAAGGCTGAAGACGAGGATGCCGAGCGCAGCCTGTTGGCGCTGAAAGTGATGGTCGGCCGCGCCGGGCGCTTGATAGGCGGTGAGGCTATCCAGATGCACGGTGGCATGGGAATGACCGATGAGCTCTCGGTAGGTTTCTATGTAAAGCGCCTGATGATTATCAATACACTGTTTGGTGACGCTGATTACCATCAACAATTGTTTACGCAATTGGTTAATGCGCCGGCAGCTAGTCACGGTAATAGCGACGCTGAAGCGGCCTGATGCTAAAGCCCCTCGCTGGTCTGTTTAATATCCTTTGAACCAGCAGGAAGTGAGAACGCAGTGCCGTCCTGTCCCACTGTGTAGTCCGCGAAGATATCTCCCGCGCCATCCAGCCACAGCGTTTCCTGACCGGGGAATACCAGCGGCGGCACAATGTGGTAGTACAGTAAATGGCCGACACCCGCATCCCTGGCGGTTTCGGCAGCTTCTACCGGGCTGGCGTGATAGTCCAGAATGTCGAAGGTAATCTTCTCCATAATGGCATTGCCAGTCTTCTTCGCCGCTGCATTCATCATGTTGACCAGGTTGGGAGCAAGAGCCTCGTGCACCAGCAGATCCACACCTTGGGCAAATTTCTGGACATTGGCTGATTTGGCGGTATCCCCTGAAATCAACGCGGTACGGTCTTTGTAAGTGAACAGGTAACCGACGGCAGGTTTAACAGGGGCGTGATCCACTGCCAGTGCCTGAATTTTCACATCGCCCTCGTTGTAAACGGTCACCAATTCGCCATCTGCGGGCAGTGTAAAAGGTTTTGCCTCCATACCGGTCCCACTTAGAGGTGCCACATTATCGCCATGGTGCGCATTGCGATAGACCGCGTCCTGGGAGTAGGCGGCATCGAAGCCGCTCACTACTTGCTGTACGCCCTGCGGCCCATAGACTGGCAAGGCCTTGCGGTTGGCAGCAGACACCCAGCGGATGGTGGCCAATTCTCCCAGGCCATCAATATGATCGGAGTGGAAGTGCGTCAGGAAGACTGCCTGGATATTCCCGATGGGGTAACTCATTCTACCGAGGTTACGCAAGCCGTCGGTGCCGGCGTCCACCACAAAGAGTTGCTTACCAGCTACGACTGCCACACATGGGCCAGAAGCCTTGGGCGCCGGCATGGGGCCACCCGCACCACAGAGCGCAACGTGCAGGCCGTCTTCAAAATCGCTGGTAGCATCGGCACCCATGCGGGCCTCCAACCCTTTACTCATAATGCGCTGGGCAATGGTCGCGCGCTGGCTGTAGGCGATGACGCCGATGACAGCAACGACGGCAAGGATTGTGGTGACCTTTTTCATTGTGCCTCTCCTGTGTTCTTTGAAGAAAGTTAAAGCATTTTTGTATTGGTGCTAAAGGGTGGCGTGTTGTGGCGATTCAAGCCTGCCCGGTCAAACGGAGCAACAGCCGGTTCATGCCCGCGATCCAGCGATTATAGTCAGCACTCTTGCGCTGCATATAGGTCTTCACTTCTTCGTGGGTAAGTATAAGAAAGTCTTCCCGGCCCAGGTGGTCGACCACGATGTCCGCCAACTGCTCCGGCTCCATCATGCCGTCTCCTGCGGCGGCCTGGGCCGCTTCGCTATCGTTGTCAGTCATGGGTGTGCGCACAGCCTGGGGGCACAGTACCGACACCTTGATGCCCTGATGCGCATAGGTCAGCGCCAGCCACTCGGCAAAACCCACAGCGGCGTGTTTACTGGTGCCGTAGGCGGCGCAGCCAATTTGATTGAGCAGCCCCGCGGCTGAAGCTGTATTCATCAGGTAACCACCGCCACGGGCTATCATGCGCGGCACCAGGTGACGGGCGGCGAGCACATGGGCCATGACATTGACGTTCCAGCTCAACAGCCATTCGTCATTGGAAGCCTGCTCGCTCTCTCCCACTGAGACGCCGGCATTGCTACAGAACAAATCTATTGGCCCAACAGTATTTTCGGTGTCTTCAATGACGCGAATGATATCCTCTTCCCGGGTGACATCCGCCACCATGGCGATGCAACCCAGCTCCTCGGCGGTCTGGCGGGCATTGTCGCCATTGATATCCACCCCGACCACGGTCTGCGCACCTTCAGCGATGAACTTTCTTACCAGTGCCTTGCCAATGCCACTACCGGCGCCGGTCACCACAACAATTTTGTCTCTCAGCTTCATAGCGTTAGTTCCTGGGACGAGCCTGATTAAGTTGACATACTAACTGCCAAAACATATAAAGTCATTGTATTAATGCATCGCAGCGACGAGAGGTTAACACCATGAGACGGTTCCCGAGAGCGGCCTGTAGCACCTGCGGTGTCGTCCCACACTTTTTTCTATGGTAAATTAGGCCCACTTTCCCGACACCTGAATATCCATGGACTATCTCCTGAGGCTGGCCGCGCTCGCTTGCCTACTGCTGGCGCCTACTGTCCACAGTGACGCAATTATGCGCTCGCAGGCTATGTTCGCCGACACCATTGTCGAAATCTATGTAGAAGAAGCCGGCGTCAGGGTGGAGCTGGAAATAGGCATGCGCGACATCGCCTCCTTTCGTAACCTGCTTCCGGACGCGATCTATGAAGGTATGGAGTTCACTCCACGCCCTTATACAGAGCGCCTTGCAGAGTTTTTTTCCCAGGACCTGGTCATCGCCGGCGATGATGCAATACTGGCGGGCCGACTGCAGTCCATTGGCCCGCGCCCCAGGGTAATACGCGACCAGGTTACCGGCGAAGAACTGCCCGTGATTGAGGATGAGGCTGAGACCGTAGTCGTGGCAGAGTTATTCTATTCGTTTGCCGCAGCCAAACCCGCGAGCCTGGCAATAAGTCCACCAAGGCAATTTGGAATCACCAATATCGGCTTTGTCCTCTACCACAACACGGTGGCGGTCAATGATTTTCGCTACCTGACCCCGGGGCTGTTGCTGGACCTTGACTGGGGTGATCCCTGGTATAGCGCGTTTCGAAGCCGCAGCATGCGCCGTAGCTATTTTGCACCCATGTCCGGTTTTCTCTACGTCGAGCCCTTTGAAGTGCGCAAGGAAATTATTGTACGTCCCAAGGATATGCAACGCTGGGTCGATCTTGGCCTGGCTGATGCCGATATTATCCGTGCAGACCAACGCGGCCTGATTCTGGAAAAAATCGCACAATTTTTACAGGAGAGGCAGCCGGTCACCATCGACGGCAAGCAGGTAGCGCCCATCCTGGATCGGGTTACGTTTCTTAACCGGACCCTGAAAAGCTCCATGGTGGTGGAGCCGGGCGTCGACATCAATATCGATAGCGCTGTCGTTGGTGTGATTTTTGTGTACCCGGTTGCCAGTCTTCCAGATAACGCCATTATGACCTGGGACATGTTCGATGAGCGCGTGCAGAAGGTACCCGCCTCTGCGGTAGACGAGGCCGGGCCACTCCCGAGTTTCCTGGAACCGGATTATGCGCAATTGAAATGGGAGAATTTCCTGAAGAACCCCACCGTACCCGGGCTGGTCCAATTATCACCGCCTCCGCCGACGGCGGCCCTGTGGTTGTATAAGCTGCGCTGGTGGAGTCTGGCAGCGGCCTTGCTGTTGGCAACTCTTTGGGCGCAACGTAAGCAAGCCGCGCTGGCAACGGCGACCGTGGTCTCGCTGGCGGTATTGGGTGCCTCCCTGGTCTTCGGCCGAGCGCTGGCACCTCCTGACCAGGCCACCGAAACAGTGGTGAGCGACCTGTTGCGTAACATCTACCAGGCATTTGATTACCGTGAAGAGAGCGACGTTTACGACACCCTGGAACGCAGCGTCAGTGGCGATCTGCTCACCGACATCTACCTGGAAACACGTCGCAGCCTCGAATTGGCTAACCAGGGTGGCGCGCGCGCCAAGGTGAAGTCCGTGGAGCTACAGGAGGTTGAGATTCAAGCGGCAGATGAGCCTAATGCGTTCCGGGCCCAGGCCACCTGGGACGTGAATGGTTCCGTGGGACACTGGGGGCATGTGCACACCCGCAGTAACCAGTACCAGGCCGAACTTTTGATTCAAGCGATGGACGGTCACTGGAAACTTGTCGCTATGAACGTACTGCAAGAGCGGCGCCTGTAGCGCATGATAGAACTGCGCGGCCTTCAATTTCGCTACGATCAAAGTAGCTTTGCACTGCAACTGCAAGACCTGGTCCTGGCCCCGGGGGAACACACTGCACTGATTGGCCCCAGCGGCTGCGGTAAAACCAGCCTACTCAACCTGCTGGCGGGTATATTACTGCCCCATGCTGGCGAGGTGCGCGTCGCCAACCAGCTCATTAATGTCCTACCTGACGCCGAACGGCGTGACTTTCGCATCCGTAAGCTGGGGCTGGTATTCCAGAATTTCGAATTACTGGATTACCTCACCGTAGAAGATAATGTCCTGTTGCCGCTGCGCGTGGGACGAGGACTGGCGGTGACCAATGAGCTACAGCAGAGGGCGCTGTCGCTGGCCGAGAAACTGGGTATCGCTGACAAGTTCAAGCGCCATCCAGCGCAGCTGTCCCAGGGGGAACGCCAACGAGTGGCGGTGTGCCGCGCATTATTATTACAGCCCCCCGTCATCCTGGCAGACGAGCCCACCGGCAACCTGGATCCGGCCAACAAATTCGCCGTGCTCGACCTGTTGCTGGAGTGTGCGCGGGAAAGCGGAGCCACTGTACTGACTGTTACGCATGACGGGGAGCTACTGCAGCGTTTTTCCCGGGTAGTTGATTTCCAGCAATTGAATACCTGGACAGCGCCGTGAGTGGTGTCTGGTATCTGGCTGTGCGCTATATTGCCTGGCACCGCTGGAAGGCCATCATACTGATTGCGGCGGTCACCCTGGTATTGTATCTGCCCCTGGGACTGCAGCTGATCGTTGAACAGACAGCGCGGGATATGAATGCCCGAGCGGAAAATACCCCACTGGTGCTGGGAGCGCGCGGTAGCCCACTGGAGCTGGTACTCAATGCGCTGTATTTTTCCGCCGAACAACCACAGGCCTTCGATTACGGTGTAGTACAGGAACTGCGTAACTCCGGCCTGGTGGAGCCGATCGCGCTCTATGCCCGGTTCCACAGCCAGCAGGTACCGATCGTCGGTACGACGCTGGATTATTTTTCGTTTCGCAACATGTCGGTGGACACAGGGCGGTCGTTTGCAACACTGGGAGAAGCGGTTCTGGGTGCCAAAGCGGCCCAGGCCCTGGGTGTCGCAGTAGGGGATTACGTACTCTCTTCACCGGAGAGCGTCTTTGATATAGCCGGCGTCTACCCGCTGAAAATGCCCGTGGTGGGCATCCTCAGCAGAACATTCAGCCCGGACGACGAGGCGATCTTTGTCGACCTCAAGACCAGCTGGATTATCCAGGGTATCGGCCACGGCCACCAGGAACTCACCCGGCCGGAGGCTGCGGCATCGGTGTTGAAGAAAGTGGATAATCGTATTGTCGCCAACGCCTCCCTGGTGCAATACAACGAGATTACCGCGGACAACATGGACTCTTTTCATTTCCACGGCGATACCGCTAATCTGCCGGTGACCGCAATTTTACCTGTGCCGAAAAGCGAAAAAGCGCGCGTGCTGATCCAGGGTCGTTACCAGGATCACCAGAGCCTGCAATTACAGGAGCCCAAGGCGGTGATACAGCAGCTACTGGATACTGTTTTTGCGGTGCGCCAATATCTGCTGGTCGCTATGGGCTTGGTCGCAATCGCTACCGCCGCTGTAGTGGCGCTGGTGTTCCTGCTCTCATGGCGTGCGCGCAGACCCGAGCAGGATACCCTGCACCGACTGGGCGGATCGAAACCGGCGATTATCTCCCTGATGCTGGCTGAAGTAGTCATTGTCATGATGGCGTCCATGATCCTGGCCGCGCTACTGCTAGCGCTGACACAATACTTTGGCGGGCCGTTGCTAAAGGCGGTAATGATCTGATGCACTTGTCCAGATTTGTCCTGTTGCTGTCCAGTTGCGTTTTCCTGTCTGCTTGCGGGCAGGGCACTGACACCACGCCTTCTTCTGGCGACAATGGCGCAGAAAACTCATTACCCAGCGTTTACAGCGTCAACTACCCGCTTGCCTGGGCTGCAGAGCAGCTGCTGGGGGAGGGCGCGCAGGTGCATTTTCCAGCGCCACAGGATGT
>CBDTVJ010000152.1:0-8616 GCA_965363655.1 uncultured Halieaceae bacterium
TCACCGATCTTGATGCCTCCAACGGCGTGGTACATGTCATCGATACGGTAATCATACCCTCTTGAGGCAAACGCTGAAGCTGCTGGCCTAATTAGCAACAAAGGCTGCCATTATAAAAGTCCCTTCTTCCGGAGGGACTTTTTACTATGTGCGGCACAGCACAAGCGCGTGGTTGCGATTGGTACAGCAAAAGGCAGGGATCAGTTGCAGATAGACACGACGCTGTACCAGCCGCTACCTGCTTGCCAGGAAATACAATTTTTTAGAACCAACAAATTGTATTTCAATTGATCTTAAGAGCGGCACCATACGTAAATTGCTCTAATCATCCAGATTCACGTTAACCGAGGCATCTAAAAGTGTTTGGACTATTTAAACGATCTCCGTTGAAGCAGTGGCAAAAAGAGCATGAAAGTTTAGTCTACAAGGCTTTTCAAGCGCAGCGCAACGGCGATATTCGTCTTTACTCGACTCTCACTTCAGAGTCAGAGGAACTACGGGAAAAAATCGAGAAGCTAAAAGAAGATCACGAGGAATAAACTCGATAAATGTCACTAGGGAAATGAATGACGTACAATCGTGCCGACGAGCCTGCAAGCGTCTTGCTGGAGCGTACCCAGGCTTGCAGAGAAAAAGGCGCCCTTACCAATTTGTGCAAGGTTGTAATACGAGGTTGAAACTTTGTGGCTGACTGGAAGTTCTTTGGAAAAGCGCATCAGTTCATTTACCGACTGAGCAATGGAAAAATTGGCTCACGTCTAGCTGGCCTTGATATGGTATTGATTTATTGCATAGGCCGTAAATCTGGCCAAACTCGGCCTACACCAATAGCCTGCTACCCCTATGGCAACAATGTTGCCGTTGTCGCTTCGAATAATGGCAGTGATAGCGATCCTGTCTGGTGGCTGAATCTCAAAGCCACTCCAAATGTCGAAATACAACTGGGGTCGAAAAAAATCAAGGTTGTAGCCGAGGAAGTTATTGGTATAGAGCGAGAAAGGATCTGGCCAGAGATCGTGAGACGTAATCCGTTGCAGCAACGTCATCAGGATCACACAGCAAGAGTTCTACCGGTCATTTATTTAAGGGGTATTTAAATAGAATGGTTTGAATAAGCCTCATATCCCACCCCAGCTTTCCCAGGCCTCGTGCCGGATCAACCCATTGGTTTTTTCTATACCTAAAAAGGTACTCAGGTGTCTATCGACAAACGTGCTCGCGATGTTTGGCCGCATGAATCGCAATATTTTTAGCAGCGTCACAACGTAAGGTAAGAGATAACTTTAAAACTATTAGTAGAAGATAGTTATCCATAATGAAAGAAGTGCGATGGACGTAAACGTGTGCGTTCAGGCTGCAAATAGCACTTGTAGAGCCAGGCGGGCTGAATCCTGCGCCCAGCTTGGTGAAGCTTTGCGAGCTTACCGTGCCCCGGTGAATTCTTTGATGATTTTAGCGGCTATTTTGTACAGACAGATACCAGCGGGAAAATTTTAAAAATTGACTATTCGCTGGAATTAATGTTTTTGTAAGGTACTGACACGCTAAGCGTGATGGCACTGCAGGCCAGTGCCGCTCAGGGGCAGATTAACAACGTGGGTGACTGCTCTCAGTACCCCGTGGCCTGCTGGGAGTTCGGTTACGGTAACTTGAAGATTTCCAGGCAGTTTTCCAGACCGAACCTCCGGGCTATGGCCGAACAGGGTGCTTGGATATCTACACGTTTTAACAGAGACTATAATTTTGTTCAGATCGCGTAGAGGTATGTTGCACATGAACAGTCGATCGTCAGGGTAATAATAAATGAAACAGAAAAAGTTACTGATTTTCGCGATCACAATCGCAGCAGTCTTTGGAGGACTGCATTTTTTTGGCTCCACTCGTGTTCCACCGTTGTATACAATCAGGACGGAGATAATGCTGCCCGCCAGTCCGGAGCAAAGCTGGAACGTATTGACTGACTTTGCGCGCTACCCCGATTGGAATCCGTATTTGCCCAGAGTCGAAGGAAAATTGGCCGTTGGAGAGATTGTGTCGTTTACACTTGTGGACGAAAATTTTCCTGAACCGTTTGACCTCACGGCGCGGCTGGGTGAGGTCTCAGCCAACAGGGGGTTTTACTGGACTGGCCGGTTGGGTATTCAGGGCCTCTTCGATACGAGGCATGTTTTCGAGCTTCACCCGCGCGACGATGGCAACACAGATCTACACCACTATGAGGAATTCAGGGGCCTTATCCCAGCGCTTTTGCCGCAAAGGGAAAAACGCACAGGATACACTCGTACAGCTTTCGAACGCATGAATATGGCGCTGTACCAACGCCTGAGAGGAGGTGCCAGCTGATCGACTTAATGACAGGACGGTTCATTACATTGATACCGTTTGGATGTTTTTTTTGCGGATGAGGCTGGGGTAACTTGTCAGAACCGTCCCCCACCGATATCATCTCCCATGCTCAGGACGCGTGCCGCATGGCAATCTCGGTTAACCTGGGCGCGAACTTCTCCATTCGCAACAATGTACTGACCGAGAGATCAACTTGCAGTAAACCAACAGCACGCTGGTGCGCATCGTGCAAACCCACCGCCCTGCCGACGTTAAACAAAAGCCATTCTACCCAGGCACCCTGGATCGCGTCCGCGACAGCTGGAACCTGATCGGCGACAATTCTTCCGCCGGCGTCCAGATAGGCCTCGAGAAAGGCCACGAACGGGCCTGTTTCGAAGTGCGCGGTGATGCCTCCCCAATCGAGCGCTTCGAGTAGCAACTCATAGGTTGGATTGAGTCGCCGGGCAGATTCCCAGTCAATGAGCAGTGGTTCGCCGGCCTCATCCCACAGTACGTTTTTATGGTCGAGATCGCCGTGACTGACCACCTGGTCCTGCTGCAACACAGATAAGGCCGGTGCCTGTAGTTCTACCGCCTCGAGCAGGTCATCCAGCCTCGCCTCGAGTAGTTTGCTCTCCCGCACATTGCGCTGACGAGCCAATTGCACCAGATTGATCACCCGTTCGGCGGTCAGCGGTAGCGCTGGCGCATCGCGCAACTCGGGCACGCGAATATCACTGCGATGAATGTGCGCAAGAATACCTGCCACTGTGAGCGCGTGCTTTTTCTCAATGCCATTCTTATTGCAGGCACTCGCTTCAGTCCACGGATACACCAGGTATCCCACACCGTCGAGTAACTGCAGGTGTTGCCGGGCACTCGCCAGTGAGTACAGCGCGGGCACCCCATGTTCAGAAAATTCGTGCGCCGTTATCTCAGTGGCATTGATGCGCTCGACGGTGGCCGCATCCTGCATGTCCAGATCGTCTGCCAATTGTTTGATCGCGAAGCTTCCGCAATTCGTGTTGAGTTGCCACATCCGATGATGAAATCCTCCCCGCACCTGGCCAAGCCTGCCGCAGGGGCTGCCCAGGTCCAGGAGTTCACAGAGCTGGTGAATATGGGCAGGGTTGTCGGAGAGCGCAGTGATCATAGGTTTAGGGCTTTTGCCGATAGCCAGTAAGTGCCCCGCTATTCGTACTAGCAGGGGTAAGCGGTTTCGACTCATAGTCTCAGGTCGAAATTGAAGTATTGTACAGAATAAGGGTACGGACAAGTTGACTGTCCGAAATTGTTAGAATCGGCGGCCCATGAATACCTGCAAACGCCACCGATTCCCCTCGATATCCACAGCAACTGCCTGGCAAACGCTATATAGCGCGTTGCCAATAACTATCAAAATCTCAGGAAGGGTGCGTTTGCTTAGTGGAGTGGGGCAGTTGCGTGAAGCTGACAATGGGTTTTTTCGGGGCTTAACATGTCAAAACCTGAATTAGTGTTTCGCCATGCACAGGGTAGATTTACCAGTAGCGTACGCGCCCGGTATCGACATGGACAAAGTTAGAGCTGGTATAGAGGCCAACGCCACCCGATTTCATCTCACGGGCAGCGCGGTGTAACGACGCCAGCTCCGTGCCGGGTAGCCGGATATCGATCGCCTGGCCAAGCATGTGCAAACTGCGTTTGGCCACGCCGTTGCTATTGCCACGCAACATGGCATTGCTGGCAGGAGAACGATAACCGGAAATCACTTCGTAGCCGCGGCGTGAATTCACGCGCTGCTGCAGAGCCGACAGCAGGTCGAGAAGGCCGGGATCTATAGGGTATACTTCTCCGCTACGATGATCGCGCAGCACCGTGTTGATGGCGGACAGGGATTCCGGTAGGTACTCGCCTGCCATCCAATAGGGTTGGCTGGTATGCTCGCCGGTGTGGAGATTTTTTAACGATAAACTGCGTTCGCTCGACGCCCATACCTTCGACAGCGGCGCCATGGCCAATACCGAACCTGCCAGGGACGCCCGCAGGAGCATGCGGCGGGTGGGATTGACCGCATTATTGCTTGTGTCGTCGACTAACATAAATGTAATTGTGCACCGATTGAATAGATATTAATTGGTAGCAAAGATACCGAGATTTTTGTGGAAATTAAAGGGAAATATTTTTCAATCCAAAGGGTTACATTGATCGGCCTGTTGTGTGTCTGCAGCCTTTTGCCCCTCGCCCTAATCGCCCTGGCCAGCCAGGAACCGATGCAGCCCATAATGCAGCGCCTCTCTGCTGACGGACAGCTTGAGCTGGCCGGCGCCAGGGTCTATGACCTGCCGGTCACCCAGGAATTCTATGCGCGGAATAACTTCATGCCGGCCTGGACTAATCCGGCTGCGGTCCGGGAACTCGCCGCCGCTATCGACCAGGCCCGGCGCGAGGGCATGAATGGCCGGGACTACCACCGGGACCAGGTGCAAAGACTACTGGAGGGCACACTCGGGCTCGATGCGACAGAAAACGACCTCCTGCTCACTGATTCACTCGTGCGCCTGACCTATCACTACGCCCTGGGGAAAGTAGACCCCGGCAAATATGCCGCCTCCTGGAACTTCGACCGGGACCTGCCGGAGATCGATCTTTTCGCCTGGCTGGGTGACGCGATCGTAAACGGGGGTATCGGTGCCGGCCTCGACACCTTGAAGCCCGCCAACCCGATGTATCAATACCTAATACTGGCACTGGCGAAGTATCGCCTGATTGCTGAATACGGTGGTTGGAACCGTGTTGCCGACGGACCGACCCTGGGGTTGGGCGACCGCGGTCCCCGGGTGGCGCAGTTGCGCCGTCGCCTGCAGGCGGAAGGGGACGCCGAGTTGGAGGCATCGGGCGATGCGGACTATTTTGACGCCGGCCTGGAGCGGGCCGTCATCCGCTTCCAGTCCCGTTACCGGCTCGACGCTGATGGCGTCGTCGGTCGCCAGACCCTGGTGGCGATGAATGTACCGATCGAGCGAAGGATTGGCCAGATCCGGGTCAACCTGGAGCGCGCCCGGGTGCTGCGGGATATCCCCCCGACTGCAGTGGTCGTCGATATCGCAGGATTCGAGGTATCGCTGTTTCGCGATGGCCAGCGCCTGCTTCGGAGTCGTGCCGTGGTAGGGCGGCCCTATCGCTGCACGCCGATGTTCCGCGATGCCATCACTCACATCGAGATCAACCCCACCTGGACTGTGCCACCCACCATATTCAAGAAAGATGTGCTGCCCGCCATCAAGCAGGACCCTGGCTACCTGGAGAAGAAGAATATGCAAGTGCTGACCATGGCGGGTGTGGAGGTGGACCCGTCGACCGTGGACTGGCGACTCTACCCGCGGGAGGGGTTCCCGTACATGATCCGCCAGACCCCTGGCCCCCATAATGCGCTGGGACGACTCAAGGTCATGTTTCCCAATGAACACATGGTGTACCTGCACGACACCCCCAACCAGGAACTGTTCAAGCGCAGTGAGCGCACCTTCAGTTCGGGTTGTATTCGCGTCGAGCATGTCGAGCGGTTGGCGGAGTTACTGCTGGACGATCCGCAGCTGTGGGACCTGGCCGCCATTAGCGCGACTATTGATAGCCGCAAGACCACGCGCGTATCCCTGCCCCAGCCTATGCCAATCTACCTCGTCTACTGGACGGTACAGGCACAGGCGGACGGCGAAGTGCAGTTCAAGCACGACCCCTACGATCGCGACGCTGTTATCCTCAGGGTACTGGAGCAGCCTCTGGTGCCCGATCCTGCGCGTATAGAAAGCGCTGCGGGCGAGGGCTAAGTGAGCAGCGCGGTGCTGCGAACAACCGGCCCGGGCGCCCTATCCGGTCCGCCATTTTGGTGCCCCTACCCAGAGTATCCCTAAAGCCAAGCCCGCGCTGTGTCGCGGCGAAAAGTGCGCAACCTTTGATTAGTAAGCTAAACTGGGTAAGGAGTCGACAGAAAAGTGTCTGTTAGAAAACGGCTCGATTGGTCCCATATAGTCTGACGACGTGCCCAGGTAATCTCAGTGGATAATAAGAAAATCAGTGTGACAAAAGGGAGCAGGTTATGTTTTTTAGGAATCAACCGAGCAGGTTTAACGCAACATTATGCCTGACGCTTTCACTTTTTATTGCTTTCCCCCCGGCTTTGTTAGCTCAGGCAGGGATTCAGTCAACACCCGACTCGGCACAAAATGATGCCGGCCCGAATCTCAACCAGTATCTTGCCGCGAGGGCAAGAATGGACAAGCTCTTTGCCCTGTTGGCGCAAGCGAGGGCGCAGCTGAAACGATCTACATTTGATCCGGAGGCACTGCTCGATGAGCTTGACTACGAGGCACAGGGCGCTATTGATTATGTGAAGAATCGCATTCGGTTCGAGCAGTATATCGGCTTAATGCGAGGCCCGGTTGGCACTTTGATGAATAGAGGTGGTAATGCCCTCGATCAATCGGTATTGCTCGCCAAGCTGTTGAATGATGCCGGCTTTGAAACTCGAATTGCCGTGGGTAGTCTGAGCGACGAACAGGTGAAGCTGATTTTTCAAAGCGCACTGTCCGCTCCCCCGCCTGAGTTTCAGCCCGCGGTATCAGATGACTTTATCGCTACGATGCGCGAATTAAACAGCATGATGGATGCCCCGAATGAGCAGCTGCAACAGGCCATAGAAGCGCTGCGTGCGCCGCCGGAAATGAAAAGCAGCGATGACATGTTGGCGGTGACGGCAACCACTGACTTTATCGAGTCGCGGATGAATGAAGCGATACCGGGTTTCTCCAAGCCAACGCCGCAACCGGGAATAGAGAAGGAGGCCCAGCAGTATTATTGGGTGCAGTATCGCGAAGTGCCATCACAGCCCTGGGAAGACATACATACGGTATTGCCGGGATCGATTCGCTTCAGCACCCCTGTAGCGGCGCAGACTTATATTGCGGGGGCCGTGCCCAAGGAATTACAGCATAGAATCAGTTTTTCCGCCAAGATAGAACAACGCATAGGCGGCAAGCGGGTTGTGCATCAGTTGATGTCTCCCTGGCAGCGCCCCGCTGCGAATATGGTCGGCATACCTATCAGTTACTCCAATCACCCGGACTCCCTGAGCTCCTCCGTGGATTATCTCGATGTGCGAGGCGCGCTCGGCAAGGCGCAACTATTTTTTCCCGCGTTCAATGCTTCTTTGGCCCCCGGGGGCCAGGCCTTTAACGACAAGGGGCAGTTGATAGACCCTATGGCGGCGGGAAGTCAGGCCGCAGGTGTATTTAATACGGTAGGTGGAGCGTTTGGAGATGTCAGTGCCGCGCTGGGTGGCGACGAGCAAGCTATGCAATTAACCCGGCACTGGTTGGAGTTCGCCTTCCTTTCCCCGGATGGCAGCGAGCACCTGGTTAAGCGAACGCTGTATGACATTCAAATCGATGGGGAGCTCGACACGGTATCACTCGCGACAAAACTCGCGGCGGAACACACCTTTATGATCTCTACCGGGGAGATGGCGGGTGATTATGCCCTGGACCAGATACTGCGACGTATCGAAAGTTCCCAACTGGTACTGCAGGCCGTTCAGGAGCGATCTTTTTTCCTGCAAAAACCTATCCAGTTGACTGTGAAGCAACTGGAGCAGGTCGAGTCGCAGTGGTGGGGGCATTACCTCCTGTATCCGACGTTTGCCACCCAGCATAAGCTAGGCACTGCGAGTCAACTTTATAGTTCTGCCCCACAATTGGTGATGTACTCAGAAGACCCACCGATCGGTGAAGGGCAGCGCCGCGTAATCGATATTGTGCGTGACGAACGACGCGCCATACAGTTTAAAGACGGTGTGCTGTACAACGCCCCACGCGATACGATTCTTGCCGGTGTATGGGATACCGCGATGGAGGGATTAGTGCTCTCGGAGGCGGGTCGCAGCTCGCTCAACACGTTTGTCGCGTTGGAGGGTGTTGGGGAGGACGGCGCCCGTGTATTTTTCCCAAAGGACGCATCGGAGATTGCGGGCCTGGGGCTAGAGAAACAGGCACAGGAAAATATCCAGGCTGACCTCGCCAGAGGTTACGCGATAATCGTGCCAGATATTTCACCCGAAATGATCAAGGCCTGGTGGCGAGTAGACCCGGTCACCGGTAATACACTGGGCATGCTGTATACCGGTGGTGGCTCCGATTTTACTGAAGCGCTGTCACTGATTAGTGGCATCATCAGTTTTGGCTTTTGGCTAAACGGTACTGCCGGCTGTGTGGGCGGCGCCCTTTCCAGTTCCGGTACCAGCAAGGAATTCTC
>CBDTVJ010000153.1:0-8606 GCA_965363655.1 uncultured Halieaceae bacterium
GCGTCCAGCATCTCTTCCTTGGGTACGATTTTTACTGCCATGGTCTATTCCTCATCGTTGTTGCTTCAACAGAAGCTATCAAGTGTAGTCAAGCTGGAACTTTTCACCGCATTTTGCACGATCTATCGTGGGACTGGCCCATCTACTGGAGAAAGTGACTACCTGCACGGGGCAAATACGGCGGGATATCCGCCCAAAAAACGCATTTGAACATACAGTATGTATTTAGTCCGTTCAAGTATTTTTTGCCCTGCCCTGGCTTGCTATCCTTAGGGAATGTTCTGGCCGGAGTACACCAGCAGCATCAGCCATCCCGGAAGGTAGCGTTTACCCCTTTTTGAGGAAGGTATTTTTTCAGCTCGTTGCGGCCGACCACCATACGGTGTACCGCATCCGGGCCATCCGCCAGGCGCAGGGTACGCTGGGACATGTACATGTTCGCCAGCGGCGTATCCTGCGACACACCCAGGGCACCGAACATCTGGATAGCCTCATCCACAATGCGGATGGAAATATTGGGCACGGCGGTCTTGATCATGGAGATCCACACCCGCGCTTCCTTGGGATCGACATTGTCCATCATCCAGGCAGTCTTGAGCGTCAGCAGGCGCGCCTGCTCTATATCCATACGCGCATTGGCGATGATATCGATGTTGCCGCCCAATCTGGCCAGTGGTTTACCGAAGGCGGTGCGTGATACGGAGCGCTCACACAGCAGTTCCAGCGCCTTTTCCGCAGCACCGATAGCGCGCATACAGTGATGTATGCGGCCCGGCCCAAGGCGGCCCTGGGAAATTTCAAAACCACGGCCTGAACCCAGGATGATATTGTCCTTGGGCACACGGGCGTTGACGAATTTCTGGTGCATGTGACCATGGGGGGCATCATCCATGGAAAACACATTCATTGGACGGATGTTCTCAAACCCGGGCGTGTCAATGGGCACCAGGATCTGCGACTGTTGCACATGCTTGGCAGCATCCGGCTCGGTCTTGACCATCACGATCATAATTTTACAGCGCGGGTCACCGGCACCGGACACATAGTGCTTCTCGCCATTGATTACCCACTCGTCCCCGTCGAGCACCGCCTCGGTACAGATATTGGTGGCATCCGAGGAGGCCACACCGGGCTCAGTCATGGCATAGGCAGAACGAATCTCGCCATTCATCAGCGGCTCCAGCCACTGCTTTTTCTGCGCTTCAGTACCGTACTTGTGCAACACTTCCATGTTGCCGGTGTCCGGCGCCGAGCAGTTAAAAATCTCCGCCGCCAGATGGGACTTGCCCATTTCTTCTGCCAGGTAGGCATACTCCACGGTATTTAGCCCTGAGCCCGCTTCGCCATCGGTGAGGAAGAAATTCCACAGGCCCTTGGCCCTGGCCTTTGCCTTCAGTCCCTCCCTGATATCGGTCTGCTTCTGGGTGTATTGCCAGCGATCACCCACATCGATTTCCGTGTAGTAGTCGTATTCGGTTGGACGAATTTCATCGTCAATAAAACGTCTTACCTCTTCCAGCAGTGGTGCCAGATTGGCGCTGATACCTAGATCCATCGTCTTACTCCTATCGTTGCTATGTGTTGGTAGTTGCCTGCTTATGTCTTGTAGGCCGCGCTTCAGGAGCCCGCCAGTTGCGCCGCGTAATCCGCCTTGATCTGGCGTTTGAATATCTTGCCCGATGCTATGCGCGGTAGTTGCTCTGTCCTGATCCAGATATGTGCCGGGATCTTGAAACCCGCCAGATTAGCTTTCATGTAATCGCGCAATTCATCCGCTGCGAGCTGCTGGCCATCGTGCAGGACAATGGCCGCACCGACGATTTCACCCAGGCGCTCATCGGGCAGACCGAACACCGCCGCCTCATAGACCGCCGGGTGTTGGTAAATCGCCGCCTCCACTTCCAGGCAACTGATGTTCTCACCCCCGCGAATGATGATTTCCTTGATACGGTCAACGATATAAAGGAAGCCCTCCTCGTCCAGGTAGGCCACGTCTCCGCTATGGAACCAGCCATCGACAAAAGCCTCGGCCGTTGCCTCCGGCTTGTTCCAATAGCCAAGTACATTGGCCGGGGACTTGATGCATAACTCACCGCGCTCGCCCGCAGCGAGCACGCTGCCATCCTCGCCCTCTATACGGAATTCAGTCACAGCGGGCACCACTCGCCCGGCGCTATCGGGTCTGGCCACGTAGAGCGCACCGGCATTCACTGAGCCCAGCGCGTTGGTCTCGGTAAGGCCATAGCCGATACCCGGCGCAGACTTTTTGAAAGTGCTGGTGATTTTCTTTACCTGGTCCGGGGGTCGCGCCGCGCCGCCGGCCATAATTTCAGTCAGGGAGGACACATCCCGGTCAGTGTTTTCCGCCGCCGCCTGCAGCTCTGCGGACATGGTCGGTACGCCATTAAACCAGGTAATCCTCTCCTCCTCGATCAGGCGCAGGGCCTCCTGGGCGTCCCACTTGTGCATGATGACCATCTTGCGTCCCGCAATCAGCGACAACATGAACGCCGAGTGACTGCCGGTGCAGTGAAACAGGGGGATGGTTACCAGCGCCGCAGGGGGCAGTCGATCCGCCCCGCTGCCATCTGCTGCAGACATCTTGGTGGCAACACCCATCGCCATCCAGCTGTACAGGGCCGAAAGCACTCCCCGGTGTGACGAAAGCGCGCCCTTGGGATGCCCGGTAGAGCCCGATGTGTACATAATCGTGGCGTGGTCTTCGAGGCCCACGTCGACTTCGGGCATGCCAGCCCCGGAAAACTCCTGCAGCAACTGTACAAAAGGCGTCTGCTCCACCCCAAGGCCACTGCAATCGTCAATCGCTATGATCTGCAGGCCATACTTTTCGGCGATGGGAACCAGGCGCTTGACGCGGTCGCGATCGGCCACCACAATTTTGGCACCGCTATCGGCAAAGCCATAGTCCAGCTCCTCAGTGGTCCACCAGGCATTCATGGGAACCGCTACTGCTCCCACCGATGTAGCGCCAATAAAAGCCATCATCCACTGGGGGTTGTTGCGGCTGAGAATAGCCACCCGGTCCCCCTTGGACAGCCCGTAACGCTGTAGCAGCGCCGCGCCAAATTCAGCGCTGTGCTGGTAGCCCTGGGCAAAGGTATACCGCTCATCCAGGTAGACGGCGAAATCCTTTTGCGCATGTTGCAACATGACCAGGAAGTACTGTGCCAGATTGGCGGGCAGGCTGGCGTAATTGAGGTACTCGATCCCGACCAGCTCCACCTTGTCCAACTCAAAGGGCTGGCCTGCGCCGGTGAGACTGGCAACCGCGTCATCAAAACTCTGCAATTCAGAATTCATTTATTATTTTCTACTCCACTGTCATTTTTCAGCTGCGCGATGATTTTCTGCCCAGCCTGGCCAGTCATCAGAATCCGCTGAGTTGGGCAAAACGGTCCAGATGATAGTTATAGTCCCCATAGGTGTGTTGAGCCACCCGGGCTCTTTTGAGAAAAAAACCAATCTCGTGCTCGTCGGTCATTCCAATACCGCCGTGCATTTGTACGGCCTCGTTGGTGGCGCGCTGTGCCACCTCACAAAGCTTGGCCTTGGCCGCACTGGCCACCAGCGACAGGTCCTGCTCTCCGCTATCGATAGCTTGCAGAGCCTTCAAGACGATGGATCGCGCCAGCTCAAGTTCAGCAAATAATTCCGCCGCTCTATGCTGCAGACCCTGGAAGGAGCCGATGACCCGTCCAAACTGCTTGCGCTCCTGCAGGTAGGCGACCGTTCGCTCGAAGGCCTCGCAGGACAGGCCCAGCAGCTGCGAAGCCAGGCCAATGTTGGCAATATCCAGGGCGCGACTGAGCCCGCCCCAGGCCTCCCCCACATCACCCAGCAGATTAGCTGCTGAAACCTGTACATTCTCCAGACGCAGGGCGCCAGCGGCCCGCGAGTCCACCATGGAGCGAGGCTCTAGGGTTACACCATCGGTACTCGCGTCCACCAGGAAGGTACTCAAGCCCTGCTCATCGCCGGCCTCGCCCGATGTGCGTGCCACTACAATAAACGTGTCGGCCACACCGGCATCCTGTACCAGTACTTTCGCGCCGTTGAGGACATAGCCGTCACCTGCCACCGCGGCGTGCAGCGCGCTTTGCAGTGGCGCGTGGTGTGCGCTTTCCTGTAGCGCCAGGCTGACCAGCTTCTCTCCCGCCGCTATAGCGGGCAACAGCTGCTCTTTCTGCTGCGAACTGCCCAGTTCTGCAATCAGCGTGGCAGCAACCAACACGGTGGATTCCAACGGGCTGGCTGTGAGGTGGCGACCAGCCTGCTCCAATACCAGCCCAAGGCCGGTGTAGCCATAACCCAGGCCACCAAATTCTTCAGGGATGGCAATACCAGCCCAGCCCATTTCCGCCATTTCCTGCCACACCTCGTCACTGAAACCGCGCTCGCTGTTGCTGTCGCGCAGCTCGCGCAAGTGTGCCACTGTCGCCTTTTCCGCCAGAAAGCCCGCTGCGGAATCTTTCAGCATTACCTGTTCTTCATTCAATACCAATGCCATGGTTTGCTATTCCTCTTTGAGCCCGGACTATGCGTCCGGCAGGCCAAGCACACGCTTGGCAATAATGTTCAACTGCACCTCGGAGGTACCACCTTCGATCGAGTTACCCTTGGAACGCAGCCAGTCACGACTGACCATGCCGCCACCATACTCCTCCCCTTCCCAACCCAGGGCGCTCTCACCCCCTACTGCCAGGTTGAGTTCATTGCGGCGCTTGTTCAATTCCGTACCGTAATATTTGAAGATAGATGAGGCCGCCCCCAGGCCCTGTGCGGCCTTGGCCTCAGCCCCCACGCGCGCCATGGTGGCGCCGAATACCATGGTGTCCAACTGGTATTGAGCAATATTCTGGCGCAGCATGGAATTGGCCAGGCGACCGGAGGCGTCTGTCCCGATAGCCTCTACAGCATGCTGTCCAACCGACTTTTTCGGTGCCGCGCCAAAACCTGAAATCATCTCGCGCTCGTGGGTCAGGAGATACTTGGCAATAGTCCAGCCGTTACCCTCTTCACCCACCAGGTTGGTCTTGTCCGCCCTGGCGTCATCAAAAAAAGTTTCGCAGAAGGGAGAACTACCACTGATCAGTTTGATGGGCCGTGTGGTCACACCGGGCTGGTCCATATCGAACAATACGAAGCTGATGCCCTCGTGCTTGGTGCCGCTGTTGTCGGTACGCACCAGGCAAAATATCCAGTCGGACTTATCCGCGTAGGAAGTCCAAACTTTCTGGCCATTTATGCTGTAGTGGTCGCCCTTGTTATCCGCACGAGTAGCCAGGCTTGCCAGGTCGGAGCCTGCATTGGGTTCGGAATAGCCCTGGCACCAGCGAATTTCACCGCGGGCGATCTTTGGCAGGTGCTCCAGCTTCTGCTCTTCATTGCCAAAGTGCAGCAGGGCTGGTCCCAACATGGAAATGCCGAAGCTATCCAGGGCCTTGCGGGCACCTATGCGGCCCATCTCTTCGGCCAGCACTTTGGCTTCTTCCTTGCTCAAGCCAGCGCCACCGTACTCCCTGGGCCACTGGGGCACGGTCCAGCCGCGCTCCGCCATGCGGTCACACCAGACTTTCTGATCCTGGTGGTCGATTTCGGGTTTACGCCCGCCGTTGTAGAGATCGTCAAAGCCTTTGACCGGCTGGCGCATGGACTGGGGGCAATTTTGCGCCAGCCAGGCACCTGTGTCCTGGCGGAATTGTTCAAGTTCGCTCACGGGATTTCCTCATCTGTTGCTAAGGCTGATACCCCGGCAGGCAGTGGCCTGCGGGGCACAACCAATTCTTACCTGTACCACTAGTGGGATGGCACTGGGCCGCCCACTCAAAAACCGGTTTTGAACATACAGTATGTTTTGCGTACCTTCAAGTATCTTCGAAATAGCTTCAAGGCTCTCTTCTCTTGAGGCAGAAAAAGGGGCGCCCCCCTGCCTGCCCTTCCTTTTATAGTAAAAGCTCTATCGCGAACTTACCGCCAGCACAGCGGGCCAGACTGCGACAACATGCCACAGGCCAAGGCTACAACCGGCCTATATAATTACCACCGATTTTCACCTCCACAACGGATCAATCCATGCTGCCAAGCAAGCGCTTCCTGGCTATCGCCACTGCCCTGTCCACGCTGACCGCCCACGCTGACCACATCGAGGAACTGGTCGTCACCGCCCGCCACGATACCCGCACCATCGACATCGCCAGTGAACTGGTCATCTCCCCGGATGTAGCCCAGCTACTGAAGAAAGCCCCGGGAGCCAACGTGAACAGCAACGGTCCGCTAACCGGCATTCCACAGTACCGGGGCATGTTCGGCTCACGTATTGCCATCTCCGTCGATGGCAGCCAACTGGCGCCATCCGGCCCCAACTGGATGGACCCACCACTCTCCTACGCCGTGGGTGGTCAATTGGAATCGCTGGAGGTGTATCGAGGTATCGTTCCGGTGGGAGTGGCACAGGAATCCATCGGCGGCGCCATTGACGCCAAAGCGAATCGCGGCAGCTTTAGTAATGGCAAAAACTTCGAATTAACAGGCACCATGATTGGCAGTGCCCAGTCGGTCAACGAGGGTTATCACCTGAATACGGCAGTGTATGCCAGCAATAGCCAGCACCGTATCAAACTGGCCGCCATGACTGAAAGCGGCGATGATGCCGACTTCCCGGATGGCAATATCACACCCACTGAGTATGAGCGTCAACGCTACGACGTGGGTTACGGGTTTCGCAGTGGCAGCCATACTGTCCAGCTTGATTACGGCTACAACGACACCGGCGACAGTGGCACACCAGCGCTGCCTATGGATATCGAAACTATCGAGGGCGACCTCTACAACCTGAGTTACAACTTCGATATCGCATCCGGCGGGAATATCGAACTACTACTCTATGGCAGCGACCTCGATCACCGCATGAGCAATTATCACCTGCGCCAGGCACCCCCGGCGAGTCGCTGGCGCAGGAATACAGCTTCCAGCGACAACCTGGGCTTCAAGCTGAGCACTACCTTGCAGGACACGGACGGCGCCTGGGCTTTTGGCCTCGATGGTTTTGGTGCGGAACACGACTCGGATATCGACAACCCGAACAACCCCATGTTCTTCGTAGAGAACTTCAATAGCGCCGAGCGCGAAGTTTTCGGCGCCTTCGTCGAACGCCAGCACAACTTTTCGCAACAGTGGCGCGGCGAAGTCGGCCTGCGCTACAACCGGGTAGAAATGGATGCGGATGAGATCAACGGCACACCCGCCATGATGATGCCGCCAGCGCAAATGCTGCGCGACGCATTCAATAGCGCTGATCGCGACCAATCTGATGACAATGTCGATCTGGTGGCGAAGGCCTGGTACGCGGCCAGCGACAGCAGCAGCTGGTACGCCGGCATTGCCCAGAAGAACCGCTCTCCCAGCTATCAGGAACGCTATCTGTGGCTACCGCTGGAAGCAACCGCTGGACTGGCAGACGGCTATACCTATACCGGCAACATCGATCTCGACCCGGAAGTGTCCAGGCAGATTGAACTGGGGCTGGACTACAGCGACGCCCGCCTCACCATCTCTCCACGCATCTTCTACAGCAAGGTTGACAACTACATACAGGGCACACCCAGTGAAATCGTCCCGGCGGTGAGGTTCGTCCGTATGATGAATACCATGAACAGCAGCAACAACCCCGATCCCCTGCAGTTCAATAATGTCGATGCCGAACTCTACGGTTTCGATATGGATTGGGCTCTGCGGCTGAACGAACGCTGGATGCTGTCAGGATTGGTGAATTATGTGCGCGGCAAGCGCGATGACAGCAGCAACGACGACCTGTATCGCATCGCACCACCCAATGCCACGTTCCGCCTGCACTACACCTCTGGCAACTGGACGGCCCAGGCAGAAAGCGTTGTTTACGCCGAGCAGGATGATGTCAGTGAAGTTAACAACGAAGAAGAGACCTCCGGCTACGGGATCGTCAACCTGAACACCACCTGGCAGGCCACCAGCCAGCTGCAACTGGCTGCCGGCGTAGACAACCTGTTTGACCGCGACTACGAAGAGCACCTGGGAGGCTACAATCGGGCAGCCAATTCGGATATCGCCACGGGCGCCCGCCTGCCCGGCTATGGCATCAATGTATTCGCCCGCGTGGCCTACGAGTTCTAATCAGGTCAAGACGAAAACGGCAATGTGGATTATCCGGAGTGCAGGCCCTTATGCCTGGCCCCCGCTTTGCCAGCAGTACTAGTCCTGGAGAAATTCCGGGACAGGCTCATGAGGCACGACAGAAACCGGATCGATGTGAATGAGGATCTGGGCACCTGGATAGGCCTCCTTCAGGCTGTCTTCGACCTCATCTGAAATCCGGTGAGCCTGCAGCAGCGTCAAATCATCGTCCAACTCCAGATGCAACTGCAGAAAAGACACGATACCTGATCGCCTGGAGCGCAAATCGTGCATCCCGTGAACCTCACTGTGAGCGAGAGCGATGCGACCGATCTTTTCCCGCTCGACATTGGGCAGCTCCCTGTCCATCAGGTGATCCAGCGACTGCCGCACAATTTCCCAGGCGCTGCCCAGGATATAAATAGCAATCGCTATGG
>CBDTVJ010000154.1:0-8572 GCA_965363655.1 uncultured Halieaceae bacterium
CATCACCTGCTCAAGCGCCTGGACAGCTGCAGCGTAGTCCTTCTTCAGCAGGTATACCTGTGCCAGCTCCCGCAGCATTTCCCGGTTGGCAACATCAGACAAGCCTTCAGCGAGCAGCGCTTCCCGGTAGTAGGCAATGGCCTTGTCGTAGTCTCCCTGTTCCACGTAGTGGCGTGCCAGGTGGCGTCCCGCACTCGACTTGGCATAGGGCTGTTCTATGCTGCCAATCTGCTGCTCCAGTTCTTCAATCGATAACTCGGCACCCTGGCCAATTTCTCCCGCGGGCGTGAGCAGTATCTTGCTGCGGTACTGTCCCTCCTCGGCAAAACTGCGCGACACCGCCAGCAAACAAAAGAGCAACACCAGCGTTAAGAAAGAGAGTCTATGCCACATGCATTCAATCCACATTGGGCAGGTTCTGGGGAAAGTTCTGCCACTGCACCTCAACTTTCTGGGTGAGTACAATATCCTGGGTCACCTTGCCGGAAAAACTGACGCGGTAATTCCAATCATTGACCGCTGCCAATACCTTTTCTTCGAAGACGCCTCGGGGCCTGGCATCGAGCACACGGATATTGCGGGTTTTTCCGTCAGGCGTTACCGAGAAAGCCACCAGCACCCAACCATTGATCTTGTTTTGCCAGGCCACCTCCGGGACATTGGGTCGCCGTGTATTGAACGGCACCACCTCGATAAAGCCCCGGGCATCCTGTCCGCCATTATCGACGGCAATAACGCCGGGGTTGAGCGGTGCACTCCAACTCTTGCCAACCGGCCGTATAGCGATATCTCCTACACCTATATCCAGCGCTGGCATTTCCAGATCGGCAGGTGGCTGCGGCGAGGTGGGCGGCGAGGTGACAGACAGCGGTTCCAGCGCGGGTTCCTCCCTGGGAGGCTCCACCACATCCTCCTCTTCGGGTTCAGGCTCTTCCGGTTCCGGGTGGAAAACCTGTACGTTACTGTATACAGGTAGTTGCTCGCTATCTTCAGCGCCATAGTGGATAAGGCTCTGCATAAACAGGAATATCGCTACAGAAACAAGCAATGCCCCAATGAATGCAGGCACCAGTCGCAGGGACAATGTCGCGCTCACTCTGCCCCTTTGTCGGCAGCGATCGCAATACTTTCCACACCGGCTAAACGCACCTGGTCCATCACTTCTACCAGGTTGTGAGTAGCCGCCTCGGCATCGGCCTGGATTATCACTGACCCTTCCGGATTATCGGCATGCAGGCGCGCAACGATGGCCCTTACCGAGCGCACATCCACCGGACGGCGGTCAATCCACACCTCCCCGGAAGCGGTAATGGCGATGAAGATATTGGCCTTCTCCTGCTTCGACGCAGTCTCCGCCTGGGGGGTATTCACGGTGACACCGGACTCTTTAACAAAAGAGGTGGTGACAATAAAAAAGATAAGCATGATGAACACGATGTCCAACATCGGTGTCATATCAAGCTCAATCTCTTCCTCGGTGGGTAAATGGCGCTTGGCAGTCACGAGCCCACCTGCAAACGCACATGCGGGCTCAGCGTCAGGCTGCCCTGTAGACGCCCCGTCTCGCGAGCAGCGACGCGCCGCAGGCGCACCGTAAAGTAAATGCCGGTAAGGGCAACGACCAGCCCCGCCATGGTAGGAATAGTGGCGCGGTAGACGCCCCGTGCCATCGCCTGCGCGTCATCATTGCCACTGACCGCGATCACTTCGAACACGCCAATCATGCCCAGCACAGTGCCCAGCAATCCCAGCAAAGGGCACAGTGCTACCAACATCTGGATCAACGGCAGCATGGCGTGCAATTCCATTTTGACTTCCGACACCGTCGCTTCCCTGATTTTCTTGGCGCGCCAGGAGACTCTATCCGCACGCGCGTTCCACTGCTCTACCAGCTCTCGGGCCCGGCCTGGCCAGGTGATACGCAAAAACCAAATGCGCTCCAGAATCAATAGCCACAGCAACAGGCAGGCCACGAAAATAACCCAGAGCACCGGCCCGCCCTGCTCCACGAAGTCCTGGATGGCGTACAACGGTGACAGCAGCAGGCTCACCGGGAGCGCTCCTGTTGCTCCGCGGTGCGGGCCAGTACGCCGGCACATTGCTCATCCAGGCGCTGAATCATGGACCGCGACATGTAGGCAATGATACTGTAGCTGAACAGTAGCGGTATCGCTACAACCAGGCCCAACACAGTGGTGACCAGTGCCTGGGAAATGCCGCCCGCCATCAATTTGGGGTCGCCGGTGCCGAACAGGCTGATCGCCTGGAAGGTCAGAATCATGCCGGTCACAGTACCGAGCAAACCCAGCAGTGGCGAGGTGGCAGCCAATAACTTAATCACACCATTACCTCGCTCCAGGGCTGGCATCTCAGCCAACACTGCCTCGTCCAGTTTTAGCTGTAACAACTCTTCCTCTTCCAGGTCGATACCGCTGGCGGCCAGCAGCACCCTGCCCAGCGGATTACTCGGGCTAGGCATCTCAAGATTGGACAGCTGTTTACGTATACGCAGGGATTGCACACCCAGATAGACACCACGCCAGCAAGCCATCAACAGGCCCAGTGCGCCCAGCGCGATGATTATCAGGGCAATGGTACCGCCCTGCTCTATGCGCTCGCGCAGACTGGGGGTGTAACTCAGCATCCCCAGCAGACTGCCCCGCGTTGGGTCTACCGTGATAGCCGCCACTCCCCCTGCGCCGCTGGCAAACTCACTGGCAGCACTGCGATAGCGCGCCGCAGGTTGTCGCGAGAGCACCAGAAGCTCTCCGGTTTCAGGTACATAGCGCAGAAAATCCATATCATTGAAAGCGGAGAAAGTGCCCACTCGTAATACCCGACCCGGGGCAGCAGTACCATCCGCAGAAACGATCGGCGCAGCAAACGCGGTCACCTTGCCTGCCTCGGTCATTTCCTCCTGCACCAGCAGCCACAGGGATTCAATTTCCTCGATAGTAGGCTGGGCATCCGACGCTGCCAGGGCAAGCAGCTGTTCGGTGCGGGCGGGGAACTGAGCGGTAATCATCGACTCCTGCAGCACTGCGCTGAAGTCACCGGCGAACTCCCGAAAGGTGCTGGACAGGTCGCCCATGTCCTCCACTACGTCCTTCAATTCCTGCCGCAGCCGATCAAGCTGCACTTTGTTCGCCTCGGTGACCGCAAGCAATGGCTGGTTCTGTTGTTGCTCGCGCTCAAAATCCCGGCGCGCCCTGGCGAGCAACGCCTGTTGCTGTTTTTTATCCTGCAGGAACTGCGCCTCTCTCTGCTTGTCGCGCTGGCGCTGCTGGCGCTGCTGTTCACGCACTGACTGCAACAGTTGGTCCAGGTTGGTGATTTGCTGCTCCGGCATAGCCTCGGGGGTCTGGCTGAACACAGGCAGCGACAGGCAGACCGCCAACACCAGCGTAAACAGGCGCCTCATGATTCACCCCCGGGCGTCAGCATAGGCAACTGTAATAACTGGGGAGCGGTGAGGTTTTTAGCCACACGCAGGGCCTGCGCCATGGAGCGGTTGTGCTTGGCATCGAGGGCCACCCAGGTGTCCTCTGCGGCATTCCAGTAACCGCTGGCTGAGCCGTCCAGGCTGTGGAAATACAGCGCTGCCCTTCCCACTCGCAGGTATTCAACGGACAGCTCCTCACCTTCGAACTCCAACGGCCCCCGCCAGGCTTCTATCTTGCCGCCGTAATCCTGCTCCAGTTGGTAAGCCTCCAGTAACAAGCGGAACTTGGCCGATACTGAAAGATCGGGCTGGCTGAGACGCTGCTTCAACTGCAACACCCCGTTAATGCGCTCCTCATGGTGGAATGGCAGATCCAGCACTACAAATTTCTCCAGGGCGTCCGCCATACTGCGCATTAGCGGCACTATGCGCTGGCGCGTAATGCGGGCCTGGGCGATCTGTTGCTGAAGATCCTCGATCTCCAACTGCTGTGCACTATCCAACTCCTCCAACTCACGGGTGTAGGCCGCCTGATATTCAGTGCCGTCCTGTAGTTTGCGATATTCCTCCAGTAAAGCACCGGTCTGTTGCGACAGCTTGTCGATCTTCTTCTGGGACTCTACCGCATGACGGTTGGTTTTCTTGACGACGTCCAGACTCTCACCCACATCAGCGGCCAGTGCGGAATGGGACAGCGCCCAGGCCAGTGCAGGAACCAAAATACTGACTATAAATCTTTGCCCTGAGGGGTGCATCGTTACAATTATCCTTTTTGGCCAGCGCCAGGCTGGCGACCATTCACAGCACAAAACGTGAGATTAACAGAAGCCAGACTAGGTTGGCAGCATCTCGATCATCAGTAAGGCAGGTTACGTTGAGCGCGCATATCCTCCAGGCTGGGGAGATCATACTGCTGTCGAAACTCCTCAATGACATAGAGTATTTCACCACCGAGAAATTCATGCGCCGCTGAGCGGTCATTGCGCTCGTGATTCACCAGCACATACTTCACCGAGATGTCCTCATCGCCGGGCCAGGGTAGTGCAATAAGCTCTCCGGCCAAATCATCCTGCTCCATGAATAGCGGTGGCGCCGGAAACAGGTAATCGGACGCCAGTACCACCCGAACTGCGGTATAGAGATGGTCGGTGCGCAGGTGAGGTACCACTTCCCGCTCTCGCCGGAAAAACTCTGGCTCCTCGTCACCCCCCCGTTCTATACGAAAATCAATGTCTGCCAGCTCCTCAATGATCAAACGCACATGGGGATATTCCACCACCATATCCCAGGTCAGGTCTTTACCTTCCAGCGGATGCCCCTTACGCGCCAACAGCACCGGAGGAGCAAACCCCAGGGTGGCCAGTTTGATTCCAGGCGGATACTGTTTGTGCTCAGCATGCAGTAGAAAATCCAGCTCACCGTCAGCAATCTTGTCCAGGGGGGCTTCACAGGTGGAGAGCGTCCGCAGGCGCATATTGGGTGCGGTTACCCATAAACGCTGCAGCAGGCGGGGTAATATCCACACCCCCATATGGCCCTGGACCATCAGGTTGAATTCACCGTCGAAGGTCAGTGGGTCGAACTCACCCGGCTGTACCATGGCCTGCACAGCCTGCAAGACACCGGGCAGGTGGCGTGCCAGTTCCCGGGCCCGCGGTGTCGGCTGCATGCCGGAGGACTTGCGGATAAACAATGGATCGTCAAATAACTCGCGCAGCCTGCCCAGGGTTTTGCTCATGGCCGATTGGCTGATAAACAGGCGCTGGGCGGCCTTTGAGACATTGCGTTCCTCCAGCAGGGCCTCAAGCGCCACCAATAAATTCAGGTCCAGGCGACCCAGCTCTCTCAGCTCCATAGCACCCTCCACTGACATTAATATGAATTCAGTTCATATTACATCGGAATATTGTCCATTTGAAGAATTTTACTCTCGCCCATACATTGAATACAAGCCCGAGCGAGAGGCGCCCGGAGCAAAGGAGGATAAATCATGGCCTATTTACTGGCACTGTCCGCAATCATCCTGGTACTGGCGATTTTGCAGGAACACCAGGGTAGTCGCATCGAATCCTGAATCGACACCTAACCCATAGTGAGGTAAGCATCATGCCTATTATTCTATCGATCTACACTGCAGTACTGATACTGGCCGTCTGGCAGGACGCGCAGGGTACACAGAGCGTGGAGGAAGCAGAAGACAAATGCTGAAGTCTGCGCTGAGTATCCTGTTCCCAATGGGGCTATCGTCCCGATATGCGGGTATGTAGCAACGCCGACCAGGCGTTGAACATACTCCGCACACTGCTTTCCCCTGTCCGTGACAGAGCAACAGACGTCATGGTTCTACTATCGCGGATCACCGCCAACAGCTGGGCATTGTCCTGCTGGTAAAGACGGAATTCGGCTGTAATTTCGATCACATCCCGGGATGATCCCACGGGCTGTAGCCCTCCACCGATCGTTGTAGCTGAAGGACGCCCCGGGGCGACCCGAACTAATTCTGCCGTTATCTTGAGCACCCCATCGCCACTTGCGGTAATTTCGTAAGCGTGGAAAAAATGCTGCATGGTTGCGGCCCAGGTCTGCTCTAGAGACGCTTTTCGTTGCGGAGTCATCTGCCAGTCCCGGCGCAGGGTGCCAGCCATGGGCGTGCTGGCAATATCGATATTGTCCAATTGCAACGCTGCAATATTGACGCTGCGATAGGCGGGCAGGTTGGCCCCTGGCCGCACGTAGGCTGACTGGAAACCGGAGCCACTGACCGCATGCAAGCCCTCGGCAGCAAACTCATCGGCGGGTTTGTCTTCTATAGCAGGCGCCTGCGTACAGGCAGCAAGGGCAATAACAATGGACAAAGTAAGCAATAGCGACCTGGTTGACATGTCAACTCTCCCGTCTAAAACTGGTCTGGCGTTACTGGCACCAGGACGATGTAACACTGCCCTACCCCACAAAACGACAACGGCCATCGGTTTCACGCGATGGCCGTCAATCGAGCAACTGCCCCAATAACCGGATTACACACCGGTTGCCTGGGGTCTTTCTAGCTGTTGTCGGTCTTGGGCTTGATCAGGAACACAGCCAGGGCCGGCATCAGGATCAGGGCTCCGAACATGTTCCAGAGAAACATGAAGGTGAGCAAAATGCCCATATCAGCCTGGAACTTGATAGGCGACATGGCCCAGGTGACAACACCCGCAGCCAGTGTGATACCAATCAGCGCCACCACTCGACCGGTGAAGTTCAGTGTCTCGTAGTAAGCCGTCTTCAGATCCATGCCCTCCTTGGTCTTGGCCAGGATGACCGTCAACACGTAGAGGGCATAATCCACACCGATACCCACCCCGAGCGCAATTACCGGGAGCGTCGCGACCTTCACACCGATACCCAGCCACACCATCAGCGCTTCACACAGGATGGAAGTCAGCATCAGGGGCAACACAGCGCAGATCACGCCCGGTACGGAACGGAAGGTCAGCATACACAGCAGGATTACCGCTCCGTACACGTAGAACAACATCTCGCGGTTAGCTTTCCTCACGATAATATTGGTCGCTGCTTCAAAACCGGAACTGCCCGCTGCGCCGAGGAACTCGATATCAGTGCTGGGCCAATCGTTGTTGAACTGCTCCAGGGTTTCTACCACGCCCTCCAGGGTCGCAGCCTTGTGATCGGACAGGTAAATCAACATCGGCCAGATGGAACACCCGGGATCAACATATTCCAGGGTCACCAGTTCGCTGACCGCGTAATTGATGGTGTCCTGGTTGCGGAACAGGGATTGCCACTTGGGGAAACCCTCGTTAATGCCCATCATGATTTCGCGGGTACGCACGTTGAGGCCGCGGATATCTTCCACGCCAGGCGTCTGCCGCATGCGCCATTCCAGCTCTGAAGCGAGGCTCAAGCCCTCGTGCTCGATACAACCATCGGGACCCGTCTTGATGATGACCGCGAAAACGTCGGTACTGACCGAGTAGTGCTCGATCACATAGGCCACGTCCTTGTTGTAACGGGAGTCAGCGCGCAATTCCGGCGCACCGGGATCCAGGTCACCGATCTGCAAATCCTGGGCCACATAGACACCACCGATAGCCAGCAGGATACTGATCACAATGGCAGCTGTAGCTGGCCCTTTCGAAGTAAACGACAGCAGGAAACGCCACAGGATGTGCATTTCTTCCATGCTCTTGGCGCCATGGCTGGCGCGTTCGGCACACTTCTTACCGACACCGGTATATGATAGCGAAACGGGTATCAGGATCAGGTTGGTAAAGATAAGCACCAGCACGCCGATACTGGCGGTAATCGCCAGGTCCTGGATTACCTGGATCTGGATAATCATCAATACCGCGAAGCCAACGCCATCGGAGAGCAGCGCCGTGACTCCGGCCAGGAATAAACGCCGGAACGTGTATCTGGCGGCAACATAGCGGTGTGTACCCCGCCCGATATCCTGCAATACACCATTGAGTTTCTGGGCCCCATGACTCACCCCGATGGCGAACACCAGAAACGGCACCAGAATGGAAAATGGATCAAGCTCATAACCGAGGGTCGCCAGTATGCCCATCTGCCAAACAACCGCGATCAGCGTGATAAAAATCACCAGCACCGTAGAACGCAGGCACCGCGTATACAGGTAGAGTAAAATAGTGGCGATCACCACGGCCATTGCGAAGAAACCCATGACGGCGAACAGGCCATCGATCAAGTCACCGACCAGCTTGGCGAAACCGATAATATGGATGGATTTATCCGGATCATCACCGGCAAATTGCTCGCGAATCTCCTCCAGCTTACTGCTTAGTTCGGAATAATCCAGGCGCTCGCCGGTTTCCGGGTTATTGTCCAGCAGCGGCACAATAATCGCTGCCGACATGCCGTCGTTGGCGACCAGGTCACCCATGATACCCGCACGGGCGATATTGACCCGAACTTGTCCGATGGATTCGGGAGAGGCATCAAAGTCCCCGGGTATAACCGGACCTCCCTCGAACCCCTCCTCGGTCACCACACGCCAGCGCGTATTGGGAGTGAAGATGGATTTCATGCCGTTGCGATCAACGCCGGGGATATAAAATATCTCGTCGTTGACGGCTTCGAAAAACGCCAGGTTTTCCGGGGTAA
>CBDTVJ010000155.1:0-8507 GCA_965363655.1 uncultured Halieaceae bacterium
GGGGGTTTCCTCCTGGTCAGCGAGCGCGAGGGCTACCCGTTGGCGGATGGCATTTACCATCTGCGGGCCGTCCAATTCCTGCTCAGGGCCTTTCGCATACTTCTCCCGCAGGACGTCAATGCTGACTACCTGCCAATCATTTTCTCCGGCTATTTGTCTGTTTGAATCGGTATTGCCTGTAGTCATTATGTGCCCTTGTTGTTCTTATTAGCTACTATATATGGGTGATACTACGACTATTTGGCACAAGATAGTGTGCTTTTAGAGAAAATTACTCCAGCCATTGATCTATCGCAATAAAAGTCGCATTCGAGGTGTGGTTTGCACGGACCCGTGATTGTTGCGGGAATGTATTGGGCCAGGCGAACTAAAAATCCGTCAGGGATAGGCAAAATCGATGGTAATCTAACTCGAGAGCGGGATTCGGTCCTGGGGCCACGTCAAAGGTACACGATATGAACTGGTACAGAATAAAGACCTCGTTTGTGGGGATTAAACGCCTAATCACCTTATCTGAGGAAGATAAGCAAGGCTGCATCGATGCTTATAAATTTTTTCAGCGTATGCAGGATGGCGAGAAAACCAGTACAGAAGATGAAACAAAAGCAGTGGCAGACTATTACAAAGTGCTGAATAACATGCTGTCGGTGTTTGATCTGGAAAAGCTCTACATCCCACCCCAACTGGATGATTCATTGGGCTTGTACGGCAACCAGCTGCTAATTGAAAAAGACACCTTCAAGGAGCTCAATCTGAATGACCCCACGCAATCTCATCTGCTGGATATGGGCTGCGGCCGGGGAAGAATAGCCCACCATTTCGCCACCCTGTCCGGCGGTCAGGTCTCTGGCTATAACATCGATCCAAACCAGATTGAAAATGCCATTGACTGGGCTACTGAATGCGAAATGAGCGATCACTTGCACTTCAAGGTCGGCAATCACCATGATCCCCTTGAGTATGAATCTGAAAGTTTTGATGGCTGCTTTTCCTTTCAGGCAGTTTGGCCCTTTTTCAAGAAAGAAGAACTGGATGATCACGCCAAAGAAATGTACAGGGTGTTAAAACCGGGGGGCCGTTATGCCTGCTCCGAATACTTGTTGTCTCCCTACTTTGACTGGAATAACGAAGAGCATGCAACGCTCCACAAAACCTACCTCCCTACATTGGCAGCGACACAGTCCATGTATCCTGCTGATGTCTGTGCTGCACTGGAAAGAGCGGGTTTCAAAATTGTGGTTTCAGCACCTTCAAAAAGCGAAGCCTGGCCTATCTGTGAACAGAAACGAGATCTGATCCTTTGGGTTCGAAGAATTGTCCGGGGGCTGGAGGCCATCAAAATAATGCCACCGTGGGTAGAGCAGTCACTGGATCTACTGCAAAAAGGTGGTCAAGCATGGACCGATGCTGAAAAAGCCAAAATCGCCGATTTGAATTGGCGGATCGTAGCTGAAAAGTAGTTAACTTGTCATTATCGCAAACTGGAGCTGCCTGAGCTGCAAAACTACTTCCCAAATCCTTCAATAGAACAGGAGTAATTTAGTTGAAGATTTTCATTCCAGCCGGTGGAGGTCAAATCGGGCACATAAAAGCCTTGCAGGACTTGGCCGAAGTAAGCGAGGTGATCATCTCTGACGCTTACGAATGGCCCTATGGTAATTTCATTGCGGACCGGAGTTACAGAATGCCACGCTTTCAGGACCCGGACTTTTGGGATAACTTCGAACAGATACACGCTAAGGAAAAATTTGATGTCTGCCTCCCGCTCCATGACGCCTCGCTTAAGCTCTTCTCGAGCAAGCGCGACTACCTGTCGAGATATCCATTCTTTCTGGCATTAAACTCATTGGAAACAATTGACCTTATTTCTGATAAAGAAAAAACACACGCATTTTTCATTCAGCACGAGATCCCTACCGCCCGACAGTGGGTCCTGAGCGAGCTTGCTATGACAGGTCCACCCGAGCTTCCTGTCTATATCAAGCCGCGAAACATAGCGCTCCGCGGAACCTCCGAGCAATTCTATATGAAGGTAGAAGACAAAGAGGATTTTGAGTATGCATTGAGGAAACTAGAGGGTCGAGAGGAGAACTACGTCGTTCAGCAATATCTATCGGGGGAAGAGATCAATCTCGATATTTTCTGTGATGGTACTGGTGAGTTGAAAAAAGTAGTGGCGTTGAAGCGACTCGCTATGGGATCAAATCGTGGTATCACGCGTGGTGAAATTATCTTTGACGAAAGATTCGAGCCGTTTGTAAAGCAGATCTGCGCGGCGGCGAAGTTCTGGGGTGCAAATCAGATTCAAGCATTTGTCGAGCCAGATGGCAAAATTCTGTTCACCGAGATCAATGGTCGTTTCTCGCGTTCTAGCGTATTTGTCAAAGAGGCTGGAGTAAACTACTTCCATTACCTCATCCAGCTCATTAAGGGCAATGAGATTACCATCGAAGAAAAACCACGAAAACTGTTTATGAATTCCTGGGACAAGCACTTTTACTTTGAAGAATCCCCCTTATTGACCCCGTGATACCTGAACACGTAGAACAAAGGCTATCGACAGCTTAACTCAGCTATGGGCCCCAAGAAGAGAGGCCGATCCAGGGATAAAAATTCTCAGTTGCGATCATGCCTTTCTATTGGATGTTAATGCATCGAGAAACAGCGGATTTTGAAAGTCCACTAGTGCACGCTCAATTTCTTCAGAGGTATTCATTACAAATGGACCGTATTGCACGACAGGTTCATGGAGAGGCCGGCCACTGAGCACCAATAGATCGGCGCCTGAGGGACCAGCCCTGAGATGCAGTGTGTGACCGCTGGAGTAGATGCCCAGTTGTCGCGATGATATCGAATCTGTTGCGCCTTTATAGACATAGACCAATGCAGGATCTTCTGTATTAAAAGACAGTTCAGCGGTTTCGTTGGCGGTTAAATGCACGTCCAGAAAAGCAGGCTTTGTTGAAATATCCGGGAGCGGGCCCTGCTGCCGCTGTTGATTTATTGTCGCGCTACCTGCAACGACGCGAACTATCCCGCCGTCGGTAAGTCGCTGTTCTGGTATGTCGGCGTTAACGATTTCCTGATAAGCCGCCGGCTTCATTTTTTCGACGGCAGGTAAATTCAGCCAGATCTGGAAGCCGTGTAATAGACCCTGGTCCTGCTCCGGCATCTCGGAGTGAAGAACACCGGCACCGGCTGTCATCCATTGCACGTCACCAGCACTGATAATCCCCTCATTGCCCATATGATCACGGTGTCGCATGCGACCAGCCTTCATGTAGGTAATGGTTTCAAAACCTCGATGGGGGTGCTCCGGAAAGCCACCGATATAGTCTGCAGCATCGTCGGAATTGATTTCATCAATCATTAAAAAGGGATTGAGTGCCTGATGTAGCTGCCGACCAGCCAAGCGATGAATATTCACGCCGTCACCATCCTGGGCTGCCACGGCTGTTGCGACTTGAGTAAGTTGTCTCATCTGTTTTCTCCGGTATACGGTATACGGTATACGGTATACGGTTATCGCGCAGTCGCTAGGCAACCTTGCGCAGTTCTCGACCATGGGCCGCGTCAAAGTCCTGCTGCGGCCCTACCGGGATGACGCCGGTGGGATTGATCATCGTGTGACTGGCGTAGTAGTGAGTCTTGATGTGCTCAAAGCTCACGGTTTCAGCAATTCCTGGCACCTGGTATAGCTCACGTACATAGCCACTGATGGCTGGGAAATCGGCCAGTAATTGTCGATTGGTTTTAAAATGGCCGAAGTACACTGCATCAAAACGAATCAGGGTGGTAAACAGGCGCCAATCCGCCTCTGTCAGTTCGTCACCGGCCAGATACCGCTGTTGTGTTAACAGCGCTTCTACCCAATCGAGCGAATCGAACAAGCTGTGAAACGCCGTTTCGTAGGCTTCTTGTGTTGTCGCAAAGCCGGCTCGGTAGACACCGTTATTAATGGTGTCGTAGATGCGATCGTTGAGGGTGTTGATCGTCTGGTGTAAGTCCTCTGGGTAGTAATCACTGGTGTTGCCGGTTAGGTGATTAAACGCCGTGTTGAACATGCGGATAATTTCTGAGGATTCATTGCTGACAATGGTCTGTGTTTGCTTGTCCCACAACACTGGCACAGTGACGCGGCCTTCATAGTCGGCATCGGCTTTCAAATAAAGTTGATAGAGAAAGTCCAGGTCATAAAGCGGATCGTTCATCTCCCAGCCGTTTTCCAGCATGATCGGCTCGACCACAGTGACATCAATATAATCTTGCAGCTGCTTGAGCCGGCGAAAAATCAATGTGCGGTGTGCCCAGGGGCAAGCCAGTGACACGTACAAGTGATAGCGCCCTTTCTCTGCTTTGAAGCCAGGCTCACCGTTGGGGCCAGCTTCGCCATTCGGCGTCAACCAACTTCGGAAACGACTATCCTGGCGGCGAAATTCACCACCGCTATGACCGGTGTCGTACCATTGATCAACCCATTCACCCTTCTGTAATAAACCCATTATGCTGCTCCTGCACTATCGTTGGAATAAAAGCCGGCTATCAGCGCGTCAACCTGTTGTTTGCCTTGGGCAATCACTTGCTCAGGTGTGCCTTTCGAACCACTGGCATCGATATGAAATACCTCGGTAATACCTAGAAACCTGCAGATATGCTCCAGATAGCGGCTCGCAAAATCCATCTCGCTACCGATAGGCGTGCCACCAGTGGCGGTGATAATGAAGGCCCGCCTGACATTCAGTAAACCTACCGGGCCCTGCTCGGTGTATTTAAAGCTCACACCTGCTCGACAGATCGCATCGATCCACTGCTTTAATGAGGCGGGAATCCCAAAGTTGTACATCGGCGCACCCAGCACCAGGGTTTCAGCACTTTTTAACTCATCAATTAACTGCTCTGACAATGTTAATTGAGCCTGCAAACTGGCGCGCTGGCTGTCGGAAGAGCCGTGAACAGCTATCAGGTCCTCAGCACTGATTGGCGGCAAAGCGTGCTGCGCCAGGTCTCGGCTGACTACCGGCTCGCCCAATGCGTCAACCAGATACTGTCCAATAATGCGAGTATTTGAGTGTTTCAGCCGTGCACTGCTATTGATATGTAATACGGTCATGTTCTTGCTCCAAAGTCGTATCTGTGGGTTTATTTAAGTAATGGAGCCATTGTAATGATCATAGTATTCGCAATAAGACCCATTTTCTGTTTAGAATGTTCTAATTATTAGAACTATTTAAAGGTGCTAAAATGGGCAGAAACCCCATAACTATTGATGCTTTGGAGACGCTAGACGCTATCGATCGGCGCGGAAGCTTTGCAAAAGCAGCTGAAGAACTGAATAAAGCGACCTCGGCGGTTTCCTATGCCGTGCAAAAGTTGGAGGAGCAGCTGGATATTGCTCTTTTTCAACGCCAGGGGCGTCGCTCAGTATTAACGCCTGCAGGACGCTTAATACTTTCAGAGGGTAGGGACATACTTCAAACCACGGCTCGACTGGCGAACAAGGCAAAAGAAGTTGCCACCGGCTGGGAGCCCCGTATCAGCATCGCTGTAGAGTCACTTCAATCGTACCCGGTATTTTTCTCACAACTGCGCGAATTTCTCGAAGAGCACCCCACAATGGAAATCGATATCTGCGAATCAGTGCTTAATGGTGGCTGGGAGGCGCTTGAGCAAGGCCGGGTTGACCTGATTGTCGGTTCGCCCGGGCCAGTCCCGCTGCAAAAAGGCTACCGCGCGATACGCGTGGCGAGTGCTGATCTGGTCCCGGTGATTGCCTCTGATCATATGCTGGCTAGCCTGGTTAGTAGCCCTGAAGCGTTCGCGGCGGCCCTGCCTAAAGTCAGGCGGGTCATTACCCATGATACGTCGATAATTGACGTTGCGCGCAGTGCCGGCCTGGGTAGCGAGGGGCAAACGCTTTACGTGCAAAATATCGATCAAAAAGTTGTAGCCATACTGGCGGGGATTGGCATGGGGCATCTGCCGCTGGAACGTATTAAAAGACAGCTGGACAACGGCGAACTCATAAAACTGGAATTGGATGAGAATGCTGTTCACGAGAATTTTATTGCCTGGAAAATTAGTAACAAAGGCAAGGGGCTGCAAGCGCTAACTGAACGACTGTCTGCTGTCTTCGGGTAGAAAATGAACCTTATGGCAGTCACTTGTCAGTACCGTTGGATGAGGTTTTTAAAACCGAATTTCGAGCTTGTCCCGATCCCCTGGTTGGCCCCTGTCTGGTCTGGCAAAGGAAATAGCGCTACATTGTCTAAATATCGATAGTCGGAGCTCAGTGATGAAAACCAGTACCGAACGCGCGAGGGAACTTGTGCCGGCCCTTATCCTCACACTACTAAGCATGATCCAGGCACTGGCACTGGAATTTTTCTGGAGTAAAATCGGCGCCAGTGAATTTCTCTGGCAATGGGGATGGACGGCGGCCATCGGCTGGTTGCAGATCGCGGTAATGTTGGAGGGTATCTTATTGATTTGGGTTCTCTATGTTAGCTTCGTACTGCGATTCAGCTGGCTGCCATCCCTGGAGGATACACTGTTGCCCTTCCTGATCGGCTTGTTTGAGTTCGCCATGATCGACCTGACCGAGCCCACCATGGTCGGTCCCTGGATGATGTTGTTGGCAGTGGTTTTCGCCCTTGCGGTGTTCAGCAGCCACACCACTATGCGCCGGGCGGAGCGGGACCCCGCAAATGCCTATTTCTTCAATCAAATCTCCACGAGTAGAGGCTGGCGGTCCTACACTCACTCCGGGGCGTCAATCATTGGCCTGATGCTGATTGGTCTGTTGCTGTGGTGGTCGAATCCGTCCCCTTGGATGATTTTCTTGGCACTGCTGCTAGCTCTGGGGGCGATGTTCTTCCAGTACCTACAGGCCCGCACGTACTGGCTTCATTCCCTGACCTCCGAAGAGGGTGACGAGGGAGCATAGCCACTTGTCAGTGGCTCTCTCTTGCGTTGGGGTGATTTACAGTAAAGTCGGTAGGTACAAATCGTAAGGAATATGAAATCGATAATTCAGCCATTGAGGACGTCGCGAGTGGAAACCAGAATTACTAGTTTAATATACGCTATCGTGCTGCCATTGATCGTTGCCGGCTGTGCACAGGAAAGCCATGACATCACCGAAGCCCCAGTGCGTAGTTTCGAAAACCAGGTGGGTACGCGATTCCTGCCGGTAGATTCCTACTCCTTCGAGGAGCCAACTTCCCGGTCAATACCCCTGCCGCATGCTGATGATGCTAACGCCATCTGGGGAAGTACTGGCCGCGATGACGAGGGAAGAATTTATTTGGGAGCCTCTTCCCCGCCGGATAGAGATGGCACAGCCTACCTATATCAGTATGATCCAGTAAGCTCGGCAGTGGAGTTGCAGGGAGATACCGTCGGGCAGCTTAAGCGGCTCGGCCTCCACCGCAGGGGAATGGGGCAAAACAAGCTCCATAGCAAATTCTATCATGCAAATGATGGCTATATTTATTTCAGTAGTTTCGATGAGCAGGGAGAGGACAAGGACACAAATTCTGTCTGGGGTGGAATGCTTTGGCGGAAAAAGCCTGACGACAAGAACTGGCAGCACTTGTTGACCACGCCCGAGGCGCTTATAGCAGTGAATATAGGGGGAAATTATGTTTATGCACTGGGATACTGGGATCATGTCCTTTATCAGTTCAATACTCGGAGCGAACAGGTAAAGCGAGTGGTTGTTGGATCTATTTCCGGCCATGTGTCCCGCAATTTCCTCGTCGATTCCCAGGGGCACGCCTACGTTCCCAGTATTTCACAAAATTCCGCAGGGGAGATTTCAGCTTACCTCAATGAGTACGATACCAGCCTGAATCTCGTCACTGCCTACCCTATGCCATCGTACACTAGCCCGAAAATGTCCAAACATCATGGCATAGTGGGGTACACCAGCATGCGCAACGAAAATATCATATTCACCACGAGTGAGGGTGGGCTTTACCTGTTGGATCTATTTGCGCGGCCCGATGAGAGGTTGCAGTTCAAGGGTATGATGCATCCGGAAGGCGAAGCTTATATCCCTTCACTTTTCCCCCTTGATGGCAATAACCTGGTCGTGGGCGTCGCGCGTTCACCGCGCGCGAAAAGAGGCTACGAGTGGATCGTCTATGAGCTGAAAACCGAATTTGCTGCTACCTACAAGCTGCACATAGACGATTGGAAGATCCCGCGCTTATTCGGGACCCATACCAGAGACGACAGCGGCAATTTTTACCTGGTTGGCAGAGGTAAGCGAGGTGAGGATGCAGGCTATCGTCCTGTCGTACTGAGCGTAGAAAGCCCGTGACAAGGTGCCGCCCCTCAATTCAGAATCAGGCGGATGGGGTTGGTGTAGGCCAGGTAATCGTCGGCCTCCTCCCTTTTCAGGCGGACCCGCGCGCGCAGTGTGCAGCTCTCGCCATCCCGGCCAGTGGTCACCAGGCGGACTGAGGTGGCAACGGAATTCTCCTGCGATGGCATTTCTTCCACGG
>CBDTVJ010000156.1:0-8497 GCA_965363655.1 uncultured Halieaceae bacterium
TGGTGGTCGGATTCTTACAGTCCACTCCCGCTGCGGCGCACATGCGCTGGCTCCAGCGACAGGTCGGGTTTTCAACAACACGCGAATAATAATAGGCCTGCTGGCCAGGATTGAATTCTTCGTCCGTCCAGACCGCACACAACTGGGCAAAACCACTGCCACTGGTTTCACAGGTCGCGGTATTTACCGATGCGCCATTGCTCGCATCCCCGGCCACATCGATCACCCTCTCCCTGCGCTCGCCCTGCTCTACCCAGCTCTTGATAATCTGGATACGCTGCAGCGGTATTCCCGGGCTGTCGGGCGTGCCCATATCCTGGTTTGCCGCTACCAGGAAAGTGGGCGCAGCATTGGCCTGCATCGCCTGGGGCAAGTCTCCCCCCATGGGCACACCACTGCGGTAGGCTATGGCCACACGGTCGGGGGCTTCACACATGTCGGGTGTGAAGTTCCAGCCGCCAAAGAATCGACTGACAATACGTGGACCGCTGGTGGCATAGGCCTCCCGGCGGCGCATGGCGTCAAACAGTGAATCCCGCGCGTTTTGCTCCGCCCACAGTACCGCCAGGCCACCCGGATTGTATTTCAACTCATCGGGAAGGCCGGGGGAAATTTCGCTGCCGGCTGGCACACCGGCACCGCCGTGACCGAGAAAACGATCTTCTTCGGTAGCACCGGGTGTACCCAGGTGTGTGTCGGTACTCGCAATAAGGCCGAATTTATAGGGGTTTGAACCCAGTTTTTGCTCCAGCAGCAAACCATCGTTCAGGGCTTTGCGGATAAAACCGGTATCGGGCTTGGGCGGTCTGTTGTAACCGGCGATATTGTCCTTGGGCAATGCTTCGAAGGCGCACAGCTCATCCTCGGTGACACCGGGTTCGAAATAACATTCAGACGCACCCTTGTGCTGCATGATTTCCACCAGCGGTTCGTAACGGGCACGGGTCTCGGCGTATTCGCGTGTCATGGTGCCGCCATCATCCAGCCCGCCGTTAAACATATGCCCGGCACTGAGGTTGGAATTGTGCGGTATAACCAGGGAATCACAGCCCTGCCCCGCCTGGTTGCAATGAGCATCCAGGCTGCGCCACAGTTTTTGCGCACCCGGCTCATCGATGAAGCTGGCTGGCAGGGTCGGCACCCTGGCATTGCGGAAGACGACATTACGGTGCAGGTTGCCGCCACTTATGCCTTGCATACCTGTCCATTCGTAGCCGACAAAGGTAGTGAAACTACAATCGGAACTGCGGTCATAGTGCTTCTCGGCCGCCTGCTGCATTTCCTGCCAGGGGGCCAGTGCAGCCTCCAGGCAGTGTTCGCCGTTTTCCCCACACATTCCCAGGTGTGTCTGCTCCATGGTGGCCATGTAGTTAAACAGGTAATAGGCCGCCCTCGGCCAGTGGCGGTAGAGGCCACACTGCCAGGAGTCGAAGCCCTGCATGCCCGGCAGATTGCAGGTGCGCACATCACCAATCAACTCAGCATGATCGGACACCATGGCAAAATCCAGTGGCCGGCGCAGTTGCAGCGAACGCTGGGCCCAGCCGTTATCCGTCCACGGCTGAATACCTATTTCTTCGCCCTGGGCGAAACGGTAGGCCTGGTCCGGCGTGGTACGGGTGCCCTGGGTACTGGCATCCAGGGAATAACGGGTATGGACATGCAGGTCGCCAAACAGCGGCTGGCGCAATGGGTCCACCACAGCACAGGGCTCCCGTTGATCCACGACTTCCTGGCCTGGCTCAGCCAGTGCACTACCGCTGAGTAAACCGCCGAAAACCAGGCAATGAGCCAGCAACAACTTCCAACCAGATGAACTAGGGCCCTGTAACAAGATCGCTCTTCTCCCAACCATAACGTACGGCTTTCGCCTCGATAATTTTATACCCTTGCAGGTCAATCAGACCAGAATAGACATGCCACTCTCCTTCGTCCAGCCTGCAGGCAATAGAATGACCCTCTGCGACTGGCGTGATCCTTACACGGCCCTTCTCGACACTGACCCTTGGCGCTGGCGTGACCTGTTGCTCACCACCGGGCTGTATACGGGCCACCATTTTATCCTCTGGCTCGTCACCCGGAGGCTGGAGCCACTGGCTTTGAACCGCATCGAGCGTTCCAGCACCATGGGGTAATAAATGAAAAATGGCGCGGATTTATGCGCTTCGATGTAGTCGAGCACATAGCCATTGAAAATATCGGGGCCGTAAACGTTACTCCCATACTGGCGCATGCATCGTCCACCATCCCACAAGGCATCAATGTCTATCATCAGAACCTTGTTGTGCGGCCGCACTCTTGCAGCTGTGCTGTTACGTTTCTCATAAGATTCGGTCTCTTCTGTAAGCGCACCCAATCAGGGTTCTTACAACAGATCAACACTCCCCCAACAACTCAAGGCTGCACCAAACCCGGCAGGATGCGGCGGCGAATAAATGCCCGAAGCTGTTTTTCATTACGCTGGACGCCGCCATCGGCTATCAACATCGACATCAGGAAGCGACCGGTCACTTCACTGATTTCCTCGACATGAGGCAATAACTCGGGGGCGTTGCGTAGACAGGTCCGGATTACTTTTTGCATCCGTTCCCGGGAGAGATGTGAACCAAAAATTTCCTGCATGAAGGTCACAAAAAAACCCGGCTCTGCCAGAATATGCAGGTAGGGCTCATTTGACTGCCTGTTGATGGTATACAGGATGACCTCAAGCAGGCTATCCGCCGGATCTTCAAATTGCAGCGCGAGATGCTCCAGTCTTGCCATGAATTCCCGGCCGGCTTCTTCCAGCGCGCTCTCCAGCACAGCTGCTTTGCCAGGAAAGTAGTTGTACACCGTCTGCCGCGAACAGCCGGCCATCGTGGCAATATCGTTAAGCGTTGTTTTCGCTATACCCCAGCGCTCGACGCACTCAATAGCGGCAGCATGGATACGCAGACGGGCCTGATCTGCTCCCGCTTCTTCTGTTTTAACAGCATTTATCCTGCGCATCTAAATCAATGACTCATTGCGATGACCTGATGGCAAAGAAGTATACACATCCATTTGACATATGGACATTTATACTTAATATGTCGAATAGTAAAAACACTTGGAAACTTGCAGAGGCGACATGACAGACCTGATTGCCCGCTCAAAATTCACCCCCACCCTCGACTATGCTGCACTACCCCAGGCAAAACTGCTGGAGTTGTATCAATTGACGATTACCGCCCATCGTAACTTCTTCGGTATCTGGCAGCAGGCCGTGACCGACAAGTTCGGTGGCGATACCTGTGCGGAACTCACCGCCCGGGTCTACCCCAACCTGGCGCCAGACAATGACCTTCAGCGCGTATTTTACGAAGAGCTGAATTTTCTGTGGTCAGCTATGCCGAACTTGCAGCATATGCTGACCTTCGCCGACTACGACCCTGGCCTATTGCCGGAGATACTGGACAGCAGCCTGAACCTCGAAGCGCTTTCCAATAAATCTCTGCTTATGTTGTGGAATACCGCCACCCTCACCTACTGCATGCAAACCGGTCGCTGGACCGACCTGATCAGCAAGCGCTATGACCAAAATGCCGCTTTAAAACTGGAGCGCTCCGTGTGGCTGGACTACGGAGCTGCGGAGGAAGATTTACGCTACGGACTGCTTGCCGCAGGTGCGGACAAGGGCAATATTGAAACTCTCTTTCGCGGCTTCCAGATGGCGCCCGGGGAAGCGGGCCTGGTGGATGCCGAATTCGATTTGATCAACCCCAATCACGGCATCATCACCCACAAACGCTGCCCCGCCCATGAAACCTTTGGCGAAAGCAACCGGGAGCGACTGGAAAGCAGCTGTGTACTGTGCGTGATCGCGATGCGCATCTCTGGCGAGATGGTCGATGAAAATGTGCGCTGCAAAGCGGTTAGCATACCGCCCCACCGTGAACCCACCGGGTATGCCTGTAAGTGGGAATACTGGATATAAGTTATCGAGGTAATCAAAGACAGCTGTCAGGCGCTGCCAGCCTCAGCCTCCACTACAACCACATCATTAACCTCTCGAACATCCTCACCAGGGGACCGTGATACCAGGCCACTTCAGGGTCTGTCTCTGGAACTTTGTACTGCGCCCGCAGCGTACGCAGGCGCTGTTCAAGATCTTTGGTAATGGCCCCATAGGCCGGCTTGCCGTACAGATTCACCTGGTCATCGGGATCTTCTACCAGGTCAAACAACTCCCATTCATCGTTCTGGTAGTAGTAAACCAGTTTGTAACGCTCAGTGCGCACACCGTAGTGACGTGCAACCCCATGAAAGCCAGGATGCTCATAAAAATGGTAGTACAGGTCGCGCTGCCACGCCTCGGGCTGCGCTGCAAACAGGGGCAACAGGCTGACACCATGCATCGGCTTTTCGGGCTTCACTCCCGCCGCATCAAGTAGTGTGGGAGCAAAATCGATATTTTGCACCAGGGCATCAGATGTTGAACCGGGCTGGATATGCCCGGGCCACTGCATTACCAGTGGCACCCTGGAAGACACCTCATCCATCCAGCGCTTGTCGAACCAGCCGTTTTCACCCAGGAAAAAACCCTGGTCCGAGCTGTAAACGACAATAGTGTTCTCCATCAGGCCCTGCGCTTCCAGGTAATCGAGCAGCTTGCCGATTTGCCTGTCCATACTCTTGACCGAACCCAGGTAAGTCTTGATATAGCGCTGGTACTTCCAGCGCACAATATCGGCCTCGCTCATATCGGCCTCTTCGAACTGACGGTTACCCCTGGCGAAAGCCTGGTGCCACAGGGCGGCCTGCCCGGGCGTCAGCTTGTCGGACATTTTCAACTTCACATCCCTGTCGGTCATGTAGTCCTCGATGCGCATGCGCGCCTCCCGACGGGCCTTGGTCAGGCCATCCAGGGAGCGCAACAGGGTGTCGGGTTCCTTGATCCTGGCGTCCTCCTGCCAATTGCGCAGTTCCTCGGGCCCGGGCAACCAATCGCGATGTGGCGTTTTGTGGTTATACATCAGCAGGGTCATTGGTTGTGACTCAATCTGGGCAGGAAAGTTACTCTGACTGCCTATATAAGTACACCTGTTGAGCAATCCGCACCGGGCAGAGTAGATCTATGCATTGATATCTTACATTTTTATATCATTTACCCAATAATACATAATCGCCCGACACCCAAGAATCCGGAAGGAAATCGCGGTTTCCTTGCAATAAAACCGCCAAAGTCCCAAAATTCCTGCATGCTTGATCTTCGCACGATTGTCCTCGCCCCCCTGGCCGCTATCCTCGCCCTGCTTCTGGTTACCCCCGTCCTTGCTGACAGGGATTACCCACCGCAGGTAAAGCCCATTGTTGAACAGCGCTGCATGGTCTGCCATGGGTGCTATGACGCCCCATGCCAGCTAAAGCTGGACGCCTGGGCGGGCCTGCAGCGTGGGGCCAGTAAGGACAAGGTCTACGATGGCGCCCGCCTGATTACCGCCAACATGACTCGCCTGTTTGAAGATGCGCACAGCACCCAGGAGTGGCGCGAAAAGGGCTTTTACCCGGTACTGGATGAAAAAGCTGGAGAGCAGGGTATTCTGGCCCGTATGCTGGAGCTGAAGCAGGAGAATCCGCTACCGGCTGGTGACAAGTTGCCGGATTCATTCGACCTGAGCCTGGACCGCTCGCAGCAGTGCCCCAAGGACGAGGAATTCGACAAATTTGCGCGTGATTATCCCCTCTGGGGAATGCCCTATGCCTTACCCGGACTCAATCAGCAGGAGCACGACACCCTGACCAGCTGGCTGGCAGAAGGTGCCCCAGGCGTGGCAGCACGCACACCCTCGCCAACGGAAGTGGATGCCGTGCAGCGCTGGGAAGCATTTTTCAATGGCGACAGCCTCAAGCAGCAACTGATGTCGCGCTACATATACGAGCACCTGTTCATAGGCAATCTGTATTTTTCCGACCTGGCAAATACCGGCAACTACAACCTGGTGCGCTCTCGCACAGCGCCGGGAGCAGCCATCGACATCATCGCCACGCGTCGGCCCTACGATTCCCCGGGAAAAGATAAGTTCTACTATCGCCTGCAACCCCTGCGCACGGCGGTATTGACCAAGCGGCACATGCCCTATGCGCTTAATACAAAGCGCATGCAGCGCTGGCAGGCACTTTTCCTCGAGCCGGACTATGAGATTTCCGCCCTGCCCTCTTACCAGACGAGTACCGCCTCCAATCCCTTCATTACCTTCCGGGAACTACCGCAGATCGCCCGTTATAAATTCATGCTGGACGAAGCCCAGTTCACCATCATGGGCTTTATCAAGGGGCCGGTCTGTCGCGGGCAGGTGGCGCTCAATGTCATCGACGATCATTTCTGGGTCGTTTTTATCGACCCGGATAAAAAGAACGAACACCTCAGCACTGAGTTTCTGGCCAGGGAAAGCAAGAACCTGCACTTGCCCAGCGGCAAAAGCGGCCTGTTAGTTTCGCTGGTGGCGTGGCGGAAGTACTCCCGCGAGCAGCTGAAGTTCCTCAAAGCCAAGGACAAGCAAATCAAGGAGTTCACCGGCGCGGATGGAGACAAGGTCAACCTGGAACTGATATGGGACGGCAGCGGGCACAACGACAACGCGGCACTCACTGTCTTCCGGCACGATGATAGCGCCTCGGTGGTCAAGGGTTTTGTCGGCCAGCAGCCAAAGACGGCCTGGGTCATCGGCTACTCGCTGCTGGAACGCATCCACTACCTGCTGGTAGCAGGCTTTGACGTTTTCGGCAATGTCGGGCACCAGCTTGAGACGCGCTTGTATATGGACTTCCTGCGCATGGAAGGTGAGCAGAACTTCCTGTACTTCCTGCCCAAAGATCAGCGCATAGGCCTGCGAGACTTCTGGTACCGCGAGGCCAGCGATCACGTAAAACAATTTGTGGTCAGCGACACTATCGCCTACGACCGCGATACGGATATTCGGTATAAGACGGACAACCCGAAACAGGAGTTACTGCAGATGTTGCAGCAGCGTCAATTCGGCGCCGCTGCAGAACGCTACAATACGACCGACCCACACTTCACCCGCCTGCAAACATTAACAGGCAAGCCCTTCAGCCTGATGCCCCCGGTAGCCTTCGTTGATGTGCTGACGGCCGATGCCAAAGAAAGTGTTTACACTATCGTGCAAAACAGCAGTTATTTGAACAACGCCCAGATATTCCAGGAAGCCCAGCGACGCATGCCTACGGAGGATTACCTGACCGTGGTCAAAGGCTTCATTGGCGCCTACCCCAATGTTTTTTTCCAGCTACACGAAAAACAGCTGGATGAATTTGTACAGGATATTGAGTCAATGACCAGCGAAGAAGACTACGCCAGCCTGGTGTCACGCTACGGCGTGCGCCGCAACGCTAACTGGTTCTGGCGGCTCAGCGATAAGTTCTACGAATACAACAAAAAACATTATCCGCGCGAAGCGGGCCTGTTCGACCTCAACCGCTATGAGAACCGCTGATAGTGGCTATCAGGGAATATAGTCGTGTTCAGCTATAGCACACCATTGCTAGGCGGCCTGCTCATCGGCACCTCTGCCGTTATGCTACTGCTGTTTCTTGGCCGTATTGCCGGCATCGGCGGCATTATCTGGGGAGCCGTGTCCGGTGCAGCGGACAATAGTTGGCGCTGGTTGTTTATAGCGGGCCTGCTGCTTGGCCCCCTGCTCTACCACTCTCTGACAGATACGCCCTATCCCGAGGCGAGTCCCCTGCAATGGTGGTACGCGGTCCTGGGCGGCCTATTGGTGGGTTTTGGTGTGAAGCTGGGCTCCGGCTGTACCAGCGGGCACGGCGTATGCGGAATTGGCAGGCTGTCAATCAGGTCGCTGGTCGCCACCGTCACCTTTATGGCTGCCGGTATCGCCACTGTCTACCTCATTCGTCATGTCGCGGGGGGATTTTAGGTGAAGGGATTCATTGCCCTGCTCTGCGGCCTGGTGTTTGGCACAGGTCTGGCGGTATCCGGCATGACCGATACCGCCAAGGTACTGGGCTTTCTCGATTTGTTTGGTAACTGGGTGCCAGACCTGGCCTTTGTGATGGGTGGCGCCGTGTGCGTTACCCTGGTCGCCTTTCGATTCGTGCTAAAGCGCAAGCAGCCTCTGCTGGCACCGGACTTCAAGCTACCGCTCAACACGGCAATTGACGGCCGTTTACTGGGCGGTGCGACTGTCTTTGGCGTTGGCTGGGGCATCTATGGCTACTGTCCCGGGCCCGCGCTGTCTGCGCTGGTTTACCTGGATGGCAAAACCGTCCTGTTCATTATCGCCATGCTGGCCGGCATGGCGCTGGCCAACAAGGCCAGTCCGGGTTAACCCCCGCGCATTAGAAACTTACCGTGGCTATTCAATGCCACCGTAGCGCTCATCCCATTTCTTGACGATGGCCTCATGGGAGCCGTCCTTGCGCACCTCTGACAGCGCGCGGTTGAACTCGGCAATCATTTTTTCATGCCCGGCCAGTGAGCGGCTGGCGGCCACAT
>CBDTVJ010000157.1:0-8473 GCA_965363655.1 uncultured Halieaceae bacterium
TGTGCAGAAAGGACAAATCGTCCAATAAGTCTTCATCACAAACCAGTCCAGCATGCAGGCTCACTTCTGCGGGGATCATTATTCCGTCTTTTGCCAGGTAACGATCCCGTATTGCCAGCAAAGGTTCGAGCATGGCTTCATAAAACAGGCAATGGCCCATCCACTCCGAGACAATGACGTCAACTTTTCCATCCAGTTGCAGGGATTGATGATCATCATGATAAAAATCGATATTCTCAAAACCGTTTTTTCCCGCAATCTCCTTGGCGGTTTTGATAAAGGGTGAGCGATCAACGGCTATTACTTTACTGGCGCCCGCTCTGGCTGCAAACATTGCCAAAACGCCGGTGCCGCAACCGAAATCGAGCACAGTGTGTCCTGGTCTGACCACCTCGTTAATAGCCTTTTCATAGGCATCGGTACGAACGACGTCCTGCAACATCACCTTATGCATCGCAACATCGCGGTAGGACATGTGGTAGTTGGGTGGAGCTGGATCTTTTTCGTTGTCGATACTCATGTCAATCTCGCTAAGGGGTCGCGGCCCACGGTGTATTGATGCTTTCTCCCTGTTGCGGTGCTGGCAGGATGGCTGCATGTAAATCATAATCCAGGGAACAATACTTACAAACACCAGCGATTTCCACAAGGGGACCCGAATGGAACTTACCTTGACCTACGACCTGCGCGCCCCGGAATTCGGTGCCGGGCGCACCGACTTGTATGCGGCAGCCTTGGACCAGGTAGCCTGGGCAGATGAACTGGGTTTTGACGTGGTGGGCCTTGGCGAGCATCACAGCGCAGCTGATGGATACAATCCTTCACCGTTGATCCTCGCCGGCGCGATGGCCGCGCGCACCCATTCGATCAAGTTGCGCACCTCGGTGCTGTTGGCGCCGCTGTATGATCCGGTAAAACTGGCAGAAGATGCAGCCGTCGTACAAACACTCTCCAATGGCCGTTTGCTGCTGGGGCTTGGGGCGGGTTACCGGCCGTCAGAATTCGAAACCTTTGGCCGCAAGCTGGATCATCGCTGGCAAGCGATGGGAGAAATATGCGAGTTTCTGCGGCTTGCCTGGAGTGGCGAGGCCTTTGAGTGGCAGGGCCGGCGTTGCTTGATAACGCCGCGGCCGGAACCATTTGCTCCGCCAATACTACTGGGTGGCAGTTCCGCCGCAGCGGCGCGAAGAGCAGCGCATATAGCGGATGGCTGGTTTCCCCCGTTGGAGCCAAAACTATGGCAGCCCTACCGGGAGGAATGCCTGGCCTGTGGCAAGGAAGATCCCGGCGAGTACCCCAGGCATGGCCCGATATTTCTGTGGATCAGCCACGATCCGAATAAGGCATGGGAGCAACTCATGCCTCATATCCTCCACCAGTTGCGATCCTACAGCGAGTGGACAGCGGAGGCCTTTGGTCGAGCGGCGGGCCCCTATGCCGCACAGATAACACCCGAGACCGTCAGGCAGAGCAGTGCCTATCAAGTGCTCACCCCGGAGCAGGCGCTGCAGCTGGCCGCAGAGCTCGGCGATCACAGCGTGTTCTACCTGAATCCACTGCTGGCTGGCATTGACCCGGCGTTGTCATGGGAGATGCTGTCCCTCTACGAGCGCGAGGTTCATCCTTACTTGCCATCAGGGAAAGTACAGGCGTAAAGTAGTCAGCCTAATATAAAAATATAAAAAGTCAGGAGTACTCCATGGTTGCAGGGAAGCGCGACAACGTAGCTAAGCCTCTGGTGTTTGCATGTTTGGGCCTGGCGGTCTTATTTGCAGTGGGGTATGCCCCGCCGAGTCTTGCGCAGAGCGGTGTGCTCGAAGAGGTGATTGTCACCGCGCGTAAGCGGGAGGAGGCAATACAGGACGTACCAGTCTCTATAACGGCATTCACCGGTAACCAGCTGCGGGATGCGGGTATCACCAACCTGAAGGACCTGGGTTACCAGACGCCGGGCCTGCAGATTGACCAGAGCAGCAGCGCGCAGATATGGATCCGCGGTATCGGCCAGCGTGACGACGGATCCCGGGTTGATAGTCCGGTCGGGGTCTATCTCGACGGCCTCTATATCCCGCGTAAGGATGGTCAGCTGCTGGATCTGATCGATATACAGAGCGTGCAGGTATTGAGGGGGCCCCAGGGCACCCTGTTCGGGAAGAACACGACGGGCGGCGCGCTGCTGGTGACCACCAACCCACCAGAAGATTCGCTCAGCGGCTTCATCGATGGTCGAGTGGGTAATTACGACCGCCGCGACTTCAGGGGCAGCCTCAACGTGCCATTGATCAAGGACACGCTGCTATCCAAAATCACCCTGGGTTCGATCAAGCGCGACGGTTACCAGGATAACATCACCACCGGCCAGGAGCCCGCTTCGGAGGATCGCAAGTCGGCGGCTCTGCAACTGCGCTGGCTGCCCTCGGAAACTGTGCTGGTAGATACCCTGGCCTACTACGGCGATGTCGATGAGGTGCAGCCGTCCACCACCTGCCGCTTTATGCGCAATAGTAGTTACAACGGCGAGGATTCCTTGTTCGGTAACCGGGTGGGCGTCGGTGAAACCTCTCCTGTGGATGCTTACGACGATAACGACAACCCGGTGATGCCCGGGTTTATCGACCAGTCCGCAGTCTACGAAGATGCCTGTAATCTTTCCGATTCGCGCGAAGATGATTACAAGGTCACCTCGGACATCCCGATCAACTTCAAACTGGAAAACCTGCTGTTGGGTGTGACCGTCGAATGGGAAATCAATGACACCCTGTCACTCAAGAGTATTTCCGGCTATGGGGACCAGAAAAAATCCGGGAACTTCGGCAACCCGGATAACGATGCGACGCACCTGCCTATCTCATCGCGTTACCGGCCCGATGGCAATGCCAGCAATCGCGATCACTGGTCCCAGGAGTTACACCTGATTGGCAGCGCCTTCAACGACAGTCTCGACTATACCTTCGGGGTATTTGCCATGAAGGAGAATATTGATGACGGCACCGATAGGTCCTCGGGCACCAACTGGGGCTATGTCATAGAGGGCCTCCCTGTAATGGTGATCGGTTCACCCAATACCGAAACCCAGACCTACGACCTGGAGAACACCACATACGCGGCATTTTTCCAGGGCAGCTATGACCTGACCGACAACCTCGAGCTCACCGCGGGCGTGCGTTGGACCAGCGAAAAACGTGAGCAGTCGGTAGAGCTGGAACTGCTGGACGAAGCGGCCTATCGCGATATCGCCTTTGCTGCCATCGCCGATGTGCCCGGTATAATCCCGAATGAAGGCCTCGGGATAGTGTTTTACGAGGATCTGGACAGCGTAATCGCACAGGATATCTACGGCATCATTCAGGATGCGTTTCCCGTCGACAGCTTCGGCCAGCCGCTTTATCCGCTGGTGTCCGCCAGCGAGGTCATTCCGGGTATCCAACAGGATATCGATAAGACCTGGGATGAATGGACACCGATGGTGAGTCTGGCATATCACCTCCCGGATAGGTTTCTCAATGACAACTTTGTCGACACCGGCATGTTCTACGCCACCTACGCGCAGGGTTTCAAGTCCGGCACCTTTGAACCGATAGGCGTCGACGGACAGTCTGTTGTTGAGCCGGAAACAGTCGACAACTACGAGTTTGGCTGGAAGCTGGACCTGTTCGACGCCCGGATGCGCTTCAATGGTGCCATTTTCCGTACGGACTTCGATGACATGCAGTTGCGACAGGTCGTGCTGGACAGTTCCGGTATTCCCCGGGTGATTTTTCGCAATGCTTCCAGTACTCGCATAGAGGGCGTGGAACTGGAGTGGACATGGATGCCGATAGACGGGTTGTTGCTGATCGCCACCGGCAGCTTCAATGACTACGAATACCAGGACTTCGATGATACGCAGTTCAGTACCCGGACGCTGATCGCGGAGCAGCCCCTGCCGATCGTGGATCGCAGTTCAGAGCCCTTCGCGGAGGTGCCGGAGAACACCTACAGCATGGGCGTGCAGTATACCCTGGACACCTCTTTTGGCACCTTTGTACCGCGGGTCGATTACAGCTATGTGGACGAGATATTTATGGGCCTGGATGCCGGTGCCGGTCAGAACGAGGACCAGTCGACCTTCGACGACTACGGCCTGTGGACCGCCAGGATCGGTTGGACCAGTCCCGAGGCTCGCTTCGAGGCAGCCCTCTACGGCACCAACATTACCGATGAGTTTTACCAACCCGGGGCCGCCGCCGTGGCTGATTCCACGGGTAATTTCATGCGCAGCTCGGGGCCCCCAAGGATGTACGGGCTGGAGCTTCGCTATAACCTGAATTGAGCAGGAATCAGCTATGAGTTATCGCGTTGTGCAATGGGCCACCGGCAATCTTGGGCGTGCGGCTATCGAGGGTATTGTGTCCCACCCAGACCTGGAACTGGTGGGTGTTTGGGTACACAGCGATGACAAAGTGGGCAAGGACGCAGGTGAGCTCGCGCAGCGACCGGACCTTGATACCGGTGTTAAGGCGACCGGTGACATTGATGCACTGCTGGCACTGCAGCCTGACTGTATTCTTTATAGTCCGCTAATGCCCAATGAAGAAGAGATCGTCAGGTTTTTGCAGGCTGGTATTAATGTTGTCACCCCGTTGGGCTGGTTTTATCCTAAAGACCTCGATACCAAAGCCCTCGATGCCGCCTGTGCTGCAGGCAATACTACGCTGCACGGTACTGGCATTCACCCTGGCGGCGTTACCGAAAAGTGGCCACTGATTATGTCGGGTTTTTCCCGCGATGTGACCTATGTCAGTTGTGAAGAGTACTCCGATTGTCGTACCTACGGTGCTCCCGATGTGCTGCATGACATCATGTTATTTGGCAAGACCCCTGAAGAGGCGAAAGACAGCTTTATGCTGCAGTTCCTGGGCGCAGGTTTTGGCCAGTCGGTACATATGATTGCCGATGCCATGGGCTTTTTGCTGGACGGGCCGCTACAGGCTACACACGATATTGCGCTAGCCACCGCACCGATAGATACACCAATGGGTGTTATTGAGCCGGGTCTGCTGGCCGCCCAGCGATTTCGCTGGCAGGGATTGGTTGATGGCAGACCGGTGATCAAGGCCGAGACAAACTGGTACATGGGCACCGAGAATATAGAAACCGGCTGGTTTGATGCCAAAAACATCGAAAAAAACGGGGAGTGCTTTGCCATGACCGTGGAGGGAGACCCACCCGTCTATATAAAGACCCACGGTGTACATCCTTCCCGCGATATGGATTGGACCGAAGTACAAAAGCGTAATCCCGGCATGGTGGCGACAGCGATGCATTGTGTAAACAGCATTCCGGTGGTGTGCGAGGCGGCGGCGGGTATTAAAACCTATCTGGATTTACCGATAGTGGTGGGTAAGGCGAAAACTTGATCGCAACAGGCGATCAGTTAAGAGTCAACTGGAATGATTCATGGTTGTCCTGTGTTTGCCAACCGCATCATGAATCTTTATTAACTCCAGAATGTTTTCCAGATTGAGCAGGCCCGCCACTTTTTCCTGATCCATTACGCATATCATCTGGGCTGGATTTCCCTGCATCCGTTCAAGCAACACTTTTAGTGGCTCATTGATATCTGCAGTGAGTATGTCTTGCAGAATTAATTGTGAGATCCGGGCGTTTGCCCCTTGTTCCTGCAGCCCTTTAATAAGATCGCTGTGATGAAGTACCTTGGTGAGTTCATTGTGGTAGCCGACGGGGAAATCCTTTTGACTACCCGCGAGTGTCAATTCGATAGCCTTTGCCAATGTGTCCTCAGGGGAGAGAGTGTGAAATTCATTGAGCATAGCGTGTCGCACGGTGGCGTCGGCAAGAATTGATTTCAGTTGCTCGGCGTTATTTTCAATAGACGCGCCAAACCATATAAAAATTGCTATAAAAACCAGAAAAGGGTTATAGATCAAGCCTAGCAGGCCCAGTCCCAGGGCGAGTGACTGGCCTATGCTGGCAGCTTTTTCCGTGGCCACGGCATGATCCATGCGCAATGCCAGGACGGCGCGTAATACTCGGCCACCATCCATTGGAAATGCAGGCAGCAGGTTAAAGCCACCTAGAAATACATTTATTATCATTAAACGGTAGAGATAGGAGCCACCGGTGACGCTGAGGTCTTCCGTTGTGATCGAAATATCACGAATGTCCAGATAGATATACAGGGCGAATGCGATAAGGAAATTTACCGCAGGTCCAGCCAGCGCTACATGGATCTCCTGCAGAGGGTCGTCGGGCATTTTTTCCAGTGCGGCCACGCCACCGATCGGTAACAGGGTAATATTTCGTGTCTGGATTCCGTAGCGACGGGCAGTGAGGGAGTGGCCTAGCTCGTGGAGTACTACACAGGTGAACAGGGCCAGGACAAATCCAATACCGGAAATGACGGCAGCCAGGGTTTCCTCCTGCTTCCAGTAGCTAATACCAACCACGTAGATGAGCAGGAAGAAAGTGGCGTGGATATAAATATCAATGCCGGCGATACGAGCTATTTTCCAAGACCATTTCATAGGTCAAGTTTATACGGTTTGTCGAAATAGACCAGCAGTTAACTTGAATCTAGCGGGTCGGCGACCGATATCCCAAGCGCCATGCGCCGGTCATACACATCATCAGCGCCAGTATCCACAGCAGTGGTTTGGGTGTCACGGGAACCCCAATACTGAAGGTCCCGGGCGGTTGTGTCAGGCATGAGCTGGAATTGCGTGGATACGTCACCATGGTCTGTGCGGATGTCGTGAGCGTTACGCGCAGCTCCATTTCGGGAATGCGGTCGTCCATAACCTTAACCCATGCGCCATCGACAAATTCGTAGCCGGGCCAGTCTACACCGAAGCCGGAACTATCAACTACGACGCCGGGCCACAATAGTGTGCCAGAAGCGGGCTGGTCTTCAAGCTGCTCTACCAGGCGGCCATCAACCGTGTACCAGCTCAGCATGACTGTGGTGCTACTGCCACTTAAAGCGGGAATGTTGTAATTAACCTGCGGCGCATCCGTGGCGCAGAAAGCGCTGGCATTGATAGCCAGGGCAGCAGAGTCGATTACTTCGCCGAAGTTGTACTCGATACCGTCTTCGCCTGGAGCCAGCTCAATAGCACTGAAGGTATCGTTGATGGCATCATTCCCGCGGGCGCTGCCATCCACTTCGCCCAATGTGTCCCTACCGTCTGTCCACGGTGAAGGTTGTGTTTCAACTACCGTGTATTCGCCGGGGGGCAAGTCAACGAAACTGTAGCTACCATCCGGGTTGGTTGTGACACTGGTGCTCACAGGGCCGGACAGGGTGATGGTGGCGCCACCAATGCCATCCTCATCAGGCTCGAACACGCCGTTGTTATTGGCATCGTGATAAACATTACCCGCGATGCTCACTGGTAGTACCTCTGAGAAATTATTGTCCGGTGAACCGCTGACTTCATCTGCATCACCGTTGTTGTTCAACACAATGTTAACGATCTGGCTGGTGGGTGTGCCGCCGACCGGGTTTGATGCGGTACCCACGTTGCCCGTGCTGCCGGCAAAGGGTTCAATCGTGCCAGCCTGGGTAAAGCTGTTGAGAGAACCTGCCGGTTGTGCTGTCTGGCAGACGCTATAGGAACCTGCGGGGAGATCGCTGAACAGGTAATTGCCATTCACGTCGGTGGTTGTGGTTTCCAGAATGGCACCGGTGCAGTCTGCTGCGCTGCGCAGCGCTATGGTGTTGTTCTCGATGGCTGTGGAGCCGCCGGGGATATAGCTGCCTTCGGGTACCGTCTGGTTGTCGAGGAACACCTTACCCGCAATATAGCCGCGCGTGCTGACCAATAGCGGCGCTTCCGCTGGGCTCTCGTTCACACCAAACGTAGTACTGAGCGCAGCCACCGGTATGAAGTTGAGATAGTCCCCGGGAGTGGGTGCTGTGACCTGCACTGTGACCACGCAACCGCCGGCAGGAATCGCGCTACCGGATGCGATAGTGATCTGGGTATCGTCCGCCACAGCCGCGACAATACCGTTGCCGTCGGGACAGGTAGTCGAGAATATACTGGGGTTGGCCACGGTCATCTGATCCGGCGAGGCGGGCAGGGTGTCCACCAGGTCAGAGCTCAGCGTGGTGCCGAGGTCGTTGTCGTTGGCAATCATCAGCGTCAGCGTGGCAGCAATTCCGGGTCCAACGACTGGCGGTGCGAAGTCTTTACTTATCCCGGGCGGCTCAGTGATTATGATCTGCGCCTGGGTGAGCGGGTCGTTCCCGATACCCTCAAAGCTGGTCACGGCATCCACGGGAATTTCGTTGGTGTACACACCGGGGATATTGCTGACCACGTTCGCGGTCACCGTACAGATTGCATCGCCAGCGCCTGCGGCCCCCAACGTTGCGCCGCTAAGGCGAATTTCAGTACCTGATGTCTCGCCGGATACCGAGCCATCGGTACAGGTGGTGCTAAGAGCCGGGGTCACCGCCAGAAACAAT
>CBDTVJ010000158.1:0-8469 GCA_965363655.1 uncultured Halieaceae bacterium
TCTTCCGATCTATGGGCCGGCAGCGGGATACGGCTGCATGCAGCACCGCATCGTTAAAGTGCTCCCCCAGTTTGCGCCGCTGATTCACATTGTGCACCAGCACCAGACTCGAGTTTACTACAACGCCCGAGGCGGCAATAAAGCCCATCGCCGAAGGCATCGCGAGGCCCGACACCAATCCAAAATACTTCATGATGACGTGTCCCCAGATAGCACCTACAAAGGCGAAAGGAATGACACTCATAATAATCAGTGGTTGGCTGTAGGAGCGCAGCGGCACGGCCAAGAGTGCAAAAATAACAAACAGGGCGATGCCAAACATGGGTACGAGTTTACCCACGGCCTCCCCCTGCTCGGCCTGCTCACCTTCCAGGCTATAAGTGATGCGTGGATAGTCTCGCATTATTTCCTGAATAGCCCCGGCACGCAGGTCAGCAATGACCTCATTGGCGGTGATCTGGGCCCGGTCGACATCGGCTATAACACTGACAATCCGCTGCCGGTCGGCACGGCGAATGGTCGAGTAGCCGCGGCCGAGCTCAGCCCTGGCAACCGTCTGGAAGGGCACCTCGGCACCATCGGGCGTACGGATTCGCATATCGTTGAGGGTGGCAAGCGATTTTCGTTCGGCCTCGGTATAACGCACCATGACCCGCACATCATCACGACCGCGCTGGATTCGCTGGGCTTCCTCTCCATAGAAAGCCTGTCGGACCTGACGCGCCAAAATTGACAGCGATAATCCCAGGGCTTCACCGGATGGCTGGACATCAAGTTTGAGTTCCTGTTTTCCAGAGCGGAACGAATCGGTGATATCAATAACGCCGGGGTAGGTGGCGAGCTTGTCACGCAACCTGGCGGCGACGGTACGCAGATCATCTACATTGGCGCCTGCAAGCTGGATGTCAATTGCATTACCGGCATTGAACAGCGAGGTGCTGAATTTCAGCTCCACCGCATCAGCAATAGGACCTGCCAGCTCCCGCCAACGATTGGCCACTTCGCGGGTATCAATGTCTCGCGACTGGCTGGGGGTTAGCTGCAGGGTGACTTCCCCCAGGTGGCCGCCGCCTTGAGCAGGGCCACTGTCGGATCCTGGCCCGCCGCCGCCGGTGCTACTTGGCTGACTGCCAACGGCTGACAGAATATGGGTCACCGGCGGGGCCGTTGGATATTCCTGGTCGAGGTCACGCTGCAGTTGCTGTGCGGTCTGCTCCAGGTGCAGCACTGCGGCATCTGTCACAGAGGCGGGTGTACCAAGAGGCATAGTCAGCTGTGCAATGGCCTGGTCGGACTCCAGCGGCGGGAAAAATGAGAATGGTAAGCGGCCACTGCCCAGGATGCCCACCGCAGACAGAAACGCCACGATAGCAAGAGCAGCGACGACATAGCGGGTCGCCACGGCACGCTCTACCAGGGCTCGGAAACGCACTGCAATAAGTGATTCTATGCGGTTGGATACCCGCGCCTGGAATTTCACCATTGCCTCGGCAACGGGCTTGGAGATACCCGCCAGATGGAGCAGGTAGAGCAGCACCAGGGTAGCAATGGCAAATCCCATGTAGCTGCGTACATCCCAGGCGATTTCCAGGAGGGCAATGCCAAGTATAGGTATCAGCAGCAGTCCTACCTCACTGGCGGCTGACTTGGAATGGCTGTGCCCCAGGTGGGAAGGCAAAATCAGCTGGGACTCGATCAGTGAGAAGACCAGGCAGCATAGAACTACCGTGGCTACCACGCCAAAAATCTGGCCGAAGGTTCCAGGACCCAGAAGCAGGGGCATGAAGGTAACGACGGTGGTCAAGACACCAAAGATAACGGGCAGAGAGACCTGCTGGGTGCCAACCACTGCACCCTCCAGCAGATTGCCCGTGTGCTGTTGCTGCGAGTGAACGTTTTCTCCCACCACGATGGCATCATCAACCAGGAGACCCAGTACCAGGATAAAGCCAAACAGCGAAATAGCGTCGATCGACAGACCCAGTATATAGATGCCAAAGATGGCTCCAAGAAACGCCACTGGCACGCCAACACTCACCCAGAACGCCAAGCGTGGCCGAAGGAACAGTGCCAGCACGATCAGTACCATCAAAAATCCTTGGCGGGCGCTATTAAGCAGCGTCTCGAGACGGTCCCGCAGCAGCTTGGAGCCGTCATTCCAGACAGTCAGCTCCACCCCTTCGGGGACGCGAGTGCCGGCAGTCGCAAGATACGTCCGGACCACCTGTGTGATATCAATAATGTCCTGGCTGCCGATGCGCGAGACTCGGACTAATGCCGCCGGTTTACCATCGAAGCGCAACATCTGATCAGTGTCAGCAAAGCCATCTACCACAGTAGCAACGTCCTTGAGATAAAGGCGAGTACCATCAGGAGCAGTGCGCAGCACCAATTGCTCATACTCGCTGCCCCAATAGGCCTGGCCCTTGGTGCGCAACAAGATCTCGCCGCCGCTAGTCTTGATGGCACCACCTGGCAGGTCCAGGGAACGGTTACGTACCGCCTGGGCCACGTCATCAAAGCTAAGGCCGTTGCGCCGCAAAGAGGATTCGGAGACCTCAATCGAGACTTCATAAGGGCGTGTATTACGCAGCTCTACCTGGGTTACCCCGGGAAGTTTTGCAATATCGTCGCGGACCTGTTGACCGATGATTTTCAAGGTGCGTTCATCAGTTGGTCCGGTAACGGCGATATCAAGGACGGCGCGCACTATACTTACCAGGTTAACAATGGGTTTTTCAGTTTCGAGCGGAAAGGTGTCGATGGCATCCACCCGGTTCTTCACATCATCCAGTGCCTTACCGGAATCTGCGTCCTCGAACAGTTCCACAGATACCGAGCAGGAACCCTCGTTGGCATTGGAGCGAATATGCTTGACGCCTTCAACACCTTCCAACTCTTCTTCTATTCGAATACAGACCCCTTGCTCTACCTCTTCGGGCGCCGCGCCCAGGTAGAGCACGGTAATGGAGATGACGGGAATATCGATGTCGGGAAATGACTTTTGCGGCATGCTCACTACCGCCACGAGGCCCGATAAGACAATCAGGCCCATTAACAGATTGGCTGCTACATTATTATGGGCAAACCAGGCAATGACACCTTTCATAAAGGATCACTATTATTGCTACCACGGTCTTGCGTGGCAATGCGCACTGACATACCTTCCAGCGCATTATCCATGGGCGAGATACAGACTCGTTCACCCGCCGCCAAGCCAGCACTGATATAGGCGTGCTCGCCTACCGTGCGCAGCACAGTGACGGTACGAAAGTGCAGCCGATCGTCGCTGTCCACCACCAGTACCTGGTTGCCCGGGCGCACTGCCGAGCGGGGCAGGACCGTCACGCCCCGGGCCAGTCGGCCATGAATCTCGGCATCAACAAACAATCCCACCGCCAACGGCGCTCGACCTGCAACAGGGGCATAAGGCGATTCGACTCGAGCCACTACGTTAATCATACGAGTTTGCGGGTCAAGCTCCCCCTCGGTGCGCACCACCTCGGCGGCCCAGCGGTGTTCCTGCCCGGCAAATCGCGCGGTAATGGTGACCGCAGTGGCTGGTATTGTCTGCGCTCCCTCGATAACAGGTCCCAGGGGCAGATCGAGAAAGGCCAGCTCCTCATCATTGATGGGTAAGCGAATCTCTGCATAATCTGTGGCGTAGATGGTTGCAATGGCGCTGCCACGATTCACAAACTGACCAATATCAACGCGCTCACTGCGAACCCTGCCCTCATAAGGTGCGCGGATACGGGTGCGGGCCAGATCACGCTCGGCCCGGGCAAGCTGAGCCTGGGACGAGCGCAGAGTCGCCTCGGCAATGCGCATCCTGTTAACCGCGTCATCCTGCTGCGCAACACTAGTGAGCTGCCGTTCGCTGAGGCTATCCAGGCGACTGGCAGCCCGCCTGGCGTTGGCCAGGTCACTCTCAGACTGCACGATCCCCGCTCTGGCCTGCTCAAGGGCCAATTCGTAATCGAGAGGGTCTATCTGCAACAGCTCCTCACCAGCATTAAAGAAGCCGCCGGACACCAGGTTGGGATTTACGCTGATCACTCGACCAGCCACCTCGGCCACAAGTTCACTTTCAGTTCTGGGGGCAACAGTTCCGTGAGTCAGCGACGAAAGCGCCACGTTCTTCAAAGTGACGGTCTGGATACGCACCAAAGGTATCAGGGACTCCATTGGTTTGGGGGTCAAGGTGGGCCCTGTAACCAGCAGCATTGCGGCCATACCAATTCCCGCAAGAATAATCACCAAGGGTAGAACCAGACGTTTCAAGGTTGTTGCTCCTGTGCTGACGAGGGTACGGCCTGCTGCAGACCAGCAAACAAATATTTTTTCATGTAATGAAAGGTCGCTACTGTAGAAGTCGCTTATTATACCCGGCAGGGGCCATTTTAGATCTCTCGAAACAGTATCGACGGTAGAGCGATACGGCATAACTGATCATATTTGAGGGCCGCCCAGGCGTGGAAATCGGTGGTGCTTATAAGTATTCATGGCCCGATTGTAGCAATCTGGGCCAGTTAAATTGTCAGTCCCGTTAAGAGGCCTTACCGCGAACATCACTGTTACTGAGCAAATTGCAGTGAATTCAGCCACATATGGGTCGCAATACTTGCGGCATAGCCAATAGCAATGACCGGCGACCACTTGAGGTGACCGAAGAAAGTGTACTGCCCTCTGGCCTGGCCCATCAAGGCCACACCTGCGGCAGAGCCTATCGACAAGAGTGATCCGCCTACCCCGGCAGTCAGGGTGACCAGCAGCCACTGGCCCATCGACATGTCGGGCATCATGGTCAGAACCGCAAACATTACCGGAATGTTGTCGACTATAGCGGACAGCAGGCCTATCGCCACGTTAGCATTGGTGGCACCCCAGTCGATGTACATTACGTTTGAGGCCAGGGAAAGATAGCCAATGAAGCCCAGGCCACCCACACAAAGTACCACGCCATAGAAGAACAGCAATGTATCCCATTCGGCTCTAGCTACTTTCCTGAAAACATCGAAAGCGACCGGGTCACCGATCCTGCCTTCATGTTCCTTGTCCTTGTCCTTGTCCTTGTCGTTGGTTGGTCTATCTCGCTGCGTGGTTTTTTTGAGGTAAAAACCGAACAACTGCAGGTAACCCAGCCCTGTCATCATCCCCACCACCGGTGGCAGATGCAGAAAACTGTGGAAACAAACGGCTGTCGTGATGGTCAGCAGAAACAGGGCAATAATTCGCCGGGATCCGCGTTTCAGCCTGACAGCTTTTTCATCGGTGATAGGCCGACTCCCAGGCACTGCCAGGCTCATAATAGCCGCAGGCACCAGCCAGTTGACTAAGGCGGGAATGAATAAGTGGAAGAAGGAAAAGAAGTCTATCGGGCCCTGCGCGGTTTCTATATTTTTCTGCCAAACCATCAGTGTGGTTATATCCCCAAAAGGACTGAATGCGCCACCGGCATTGGCTGCGACCACAATATTGATCGCTGAGAGCAGCACGAATTTTGACTGTTCGCCACCCACCGCCATGATAACTGCGCACATCAGCAGCGCCGTAGTCAAATTATCTGCTACCGGAGAAATCAGGAAGGCCAGCGCCCCGGTAATCCAGAAAAGCTGTCGATAGCTGAATTGCCTGACAACCAGCCAACTGCGCAAAGCTTCAAAAATATTGCGCTCGAGCATGGCGTTTATGTAGGTCATTGCCACCAGCAAGAACAGCATTAGTTCGGCGTATTCCAGTAGGTTATGGCGCACAGCTTGCTCCGCCTCGTCAGTAAAGCCGGAGTGCACATAGACACCGCCGATAATTGCCCAAATGAGGCCGGCGGCCAGAATCACCGGCTTGGACTTGCGCAAGTGCGTGAACTCCTCTGCCATGACCAACCCATAGGCGACCACAAAGATAACAATGGCTGTGATACCGGCCCAATGGCCGGTGAGATCAAGTGGTTGGCTACCTTCTGTCGCGGCATGTGCCGCTCTCGGAAGCAGGCTCATCAAAACCATCAGGATGCTAGTTGTCTTGCTCACATTAATCTCCATTGTCGCTAAAAACTATAAAAGCAGAAACGTCTTGTGGGACAGAGCCCATGGTATGGAAGCCTGTCCCGGACAGTCAGGCCGACCTTGTCATCGTTTCATGTGGTCGTAGATTTGAGAGAACGAGTTGGCACGCTCGCTGATGAAGATGGGGATATTCATATTCCGGGTGATGTCGTTGGCCGATACCAATCCACAGATAGAACCCCTTTTGTTATCCACTATCAGTACGTGCTGGTCCCCGTAAGTTTTCATTGTGGCCAGTCGATCACCAGTTTAAGTTTGACATGCGCCTTTTTCATCAGCGCCTGTGCCTCATCAATGGTTGCACTCTGTTCCAGCATAAGCGGTATTTGCTTACTGAATTCTGTCAGCACCTCCGAGGCGGGGCTGTCGATGTCGATATGCGTGTTGTGTTGAGGCCTGTCAATTGTGTGGATATTTACCATCGATTGGGTTTTGAGTTTCCTGAACTGGGTCATGATCTGCGTCTCCCGGCAGCACGCATGCGCTTGTCTGCGCATAATGCGCCAGCCATATAGTGATTAAAATGGTCGTACTTAGGCGTTTTGGCTAGGAGTGCGGCGGCGCACGGGCGCGCAGCAGGTAGAGAAGCTCAAGATAAGTAAAAGAGTGTTCGGTTACGGGATATGGTATTGATGACCTGAAAGCTGAAGTCTGTAAATTGAGAGTAGCTATCGATTTCTGTGGGTCTTGAGGCTCCCCGGTATCATCGTTTAACCAGTCGTCGGCGAGCGCTTCGCCCAGCACCAAAGATGATGTATCTGCAGCGGAGACAGTCGGCATACTGCCAAAAGCTGCTAATAGCAGGCCACACAGCAAAAATGCCGTTGTAGCTACTTTTGACCGATGGTTGTAGTTCAGTTTCATTGCTATCGACTGCCAGGCGAGCGGACCTCCGCTCGAGTTCAAACACAAGTATAGGACAGATAAATCGACTTAGGCAGTATCGAAAAACACCGATTGTGGTAATAATGAATATTCAGCTCGGGGCATTGATATGATGGCCGACAACTTCTTTGTCGCTGCAGACTCGTTGCGGGGCCTCACCATCGTTACCCACGAATTGCTGCTTCATATGGTTTCGTGTGGTGATTCCGCGCGAACATCCAGACATACTGATCGAGGAATATGAATGCGCCACCTAGCGATGTGCCGCGCTTGTCACTGCCTGCCTTACCACAGAGGGCGTGGTACCCGACCAGCGCCTGAATGATCGGCGAAAATTTGCCGCGTCACTAAAGCCCAGTAGGCAGGCTATTTCCGACACTGGGAGGTTGGTGCCTTCCAGGTATTCCCCTGCCAGGCGATATCTCACCTGATCCAACAACGGCTGAAATCGATTCCCCTCTTTGGCCAGGTGTCGTTGCAGGGTGCTTTCGCTCATATGCAATAGCTGCGCGACCTTGGCGCTGGTAGGAAACTCTGAGCCTGCCTGCAGTAGAATTTGCTGCACTCGCTCACTGACCATGCCACCTGAAGCATCTCGTGATATCAGGCGATCACATTCCCTTTTGAAAATATCCATAGCGATCGGGTTAGACGTTGAGATGGCAGAATCAAGACTGGCGTAGTCGAAAAACATAGCGCTGCGTTGTGCGTTGAAGCGTACCTGAGGCCCGAAGATCGCGTGGTATTCAACGAGGTCCGTCGGCGGCGCATAGGCCAGCTGCAAATTGATAATGGCGGTTTGCCGCCCCAACAAAATACCGCCACTGTTTATGATCGCAGCGTACAGCACTTCTGTGTAAAAGCGCTGCAGGTCCTGGGGCAGGTGCGCCGCTTTCACCCACAGCTCAAGCTGGTCATCATGGCGCTGCAATTGGACACCAATACTGGGCAGTATCACGCGGTTATAGCGCACCAGCAGGTTCAGGGCGTCGCCAATTGTGGCGCTGGTCATCAGCGCATATCCGAATATGCCCTGCGACGCGATGCTGATCTGGCTGCCAAATTTCAAACCCAGTTGGCTGTCTTTGGAAAACAACAAGGCGTTGGTACAGGCCGTATCAAGTTGACTGGCGTTCAAATTCAATGCCGTCTGAGCGTCAGCCTCGACAATACCTGTGCCTTGAAGGAGCTGTTCCCGCGACATGCCCACCGGTTCCAGTACCTGCAATAGCGTTGAGATGTAGTAGGCGTGCACAAAGCCTCCTGATGGTATTTAACCTACTGTAAGATGGCATATAACCCCCAACATGAAAGGATATAACCCCACTGATGAATGTATATAACTCCTATTCGGGCCGGATTGTCAACTAGGATGCTCCCACACGTTACGACATCACTCTCGGAGCACAGTTATGACATCGAACAATGAAGCAGCAAACCGGGCAATAACCGACGCGATTGATCAGACAGCCACGCAGGCAGCTACTCAGGCAACTACGCCCGCGTCCGTGCAGAT
>CBDTVJ010000159.1:0-8445 GCA_965363655.1 uncultured Halieaceae bacterium
GCCCGGGGTGGCCGGGGTGCTCTGCCACAAATTCGTCACAGGCAACCAGCATTGCCGCCAGGCTGCCCTTCATGTCCGCAGTGCCGCGACCATACAGCACGCCATCGCGCAGTGTGGGCTCAAAGGGTGGGCTGTCCCATTGCTCAGCAGGCCCGGTTGGCACCACGTCGGTGTGCCCGGCAAAGACCAGGATAGGCCCTCCCTCGCCCCGTTCCGCCCAGAAGTTACTCACCTCGCCAAAGGGCAGGTCGGTACAAGCGAAACCCAGCGCTGTCAGCCGTTGCATCATCAGCGCCTGGCAGCCGTCATCCTCGGGAGTCACTGATTGCCTGCGTATCAGGTCACAGCAAATTTCCAGTGTCTTTTCCACGTGGGCTTCCTGTTAGGTCCGCTCAGTTGTGCGCGTGCAGTGCTTCGTTTAATTCCACCGCGCTGCGATTGGTCAGGCATTCCACCGCACCAGTGGTTGAATTACGGCGAAATAGCAGATCAGATTTGCCGGCCAGGTCGCGCGCCTTGGCGGTCTCTACCGGCATGCCGTCAGCGTCCAGCATGGTGACCTTGGTGCCCGCAGTAACGAACAGGCCTGCCTCAATCGTACAGCGATCCCCCAGCGGAATACCAATGCCCGCGTTGGCGCCAATCAGACATTCCTTGCCCACCGAGATGACAATGTTGCCACCGCCGGACAGTGTGCCAATGGTGGAGCAGCCACCGCCAAGGTCGGAGCCACTGCCCACGGCAACGCCAGCTGAAATACGCCCTTCTATCATGCCGGGACCTTCTGTACCCGCGTTAAAGTTGACAAAGCCTTCATGCATGACGGTAGTGCCTTCCCCCAGGTGCGCTCCCAGGCGCACGCGGGCGGTATGGGCGATGCGCACGCCACCGGGAACCACGTAGTTGGTCATTTTGGGGAACTTGTCCACGCAGCTGACCTCCAGCACCTCTCCCCGCAATCGTGCGGCGAGCTGCCGCTGGGGTAATTCTTCTATGTCTATGGCGCCCTCACTGGTCCAGGCCACATTGGGCAGTACGCCGAACAGACCGTCCAGATTGGTACCGTGGGGAGCAACCAGGCGGTGCGACAGCAGGTGCAGTTTTAAATAACCTTCCGGCACATTGGCAGGCGCCTGGTCTTCGTCCAGCAGTACCGCGACCGCAGGTCGTTCGCTATTGAGAAACTGTGTCGCCAACGCCGCCTGCTCGGTCTCGCCGCTTGCGGTCAGGCCTTCCAGTAACGCAGTCAGCTGTTCCTTGCCCAGCGTCTGGCCAGAGTCACAGCTACGGGCGACATTCGCCAGTTCTTCCGATGGGTTCAATACCGGCTGAGGAAAAAATATCTCCAGCCAGTCACCCTTGCTGTTATGCGTGCCAATACCCAGGCCAAAAGCGAATGCAGTTGTTGTCATGTTGAAATCACCGTGAATTACCAGCTCATCAGAGCTTGTGTGCGTTAAAAATTTTTTCGTAAGCGGCGGCAGAAAATCCGGTAAAGCGTTCCTTGCCAGTGTCCAGCAGAGGACGTTTAATCAAAGTTGGCTGTTCCAGAACAGCATCCAGGGCGGAGGTTGCATCCATCGCCTGCCGCGCCGATTCATCCAGTACTTTCCAACTGGTGCTGCGCTTATTGAGCAGTGTTTCCCAGCCCAGTTCCGCAATCCATGCAGCCACTGCGTCCCGCTCCAGACCGTCTTCACGAAAGTCGTGGAAGCGATAATCGATGCCCTGTGCTTCCAGCCATTTGCGCGCCTTTTTCACCGTGTCACAGTTCTTGATGCCGTAGAGAGTGATCAAAGCGTCGCTCCAGCGAGTACCTACTATTTAGGGTCGCGTAGCATAACAAATCCGCCTCCCTAGATACAGATGCTTATGGCAGCGAGAGGCCGGTTTGTCGCACTGTAAACCCAGTAAAGTTACTGCCATATTGTAATCGAGCTCCCTGCAAAGATGTCAGGAGTATCAGGTGCGGGAGGTGCCGGGGCGATAGGCCACGTTTCAAGTTTTTCAGCGTTTTCGGAGTCTTTCTGCGAGCACTGTCCGAGTCCGGATTTCTGCGTAGCAAAAATTGTCGAGTTGCGCAGCAGCCGGAAACGCTGAAAAACTTGTGGCCGTGCCCCGGCACCTCCCGCACCTGATGCTCCAGGGTCAAGTGCACAGGCCCCCTCAGGCTTTTACGGTCCTCTTCGCATGCCTGCGATCAGGATAACAAGTACGACAAATCTCGCAGACACGTCCGTCACAGCCTCTCGCAGTACAGTATTCGCGCCCGTAAAAAATGATCTGCAAATGCAGCCGGTTCCAGTATTCCTCTGCAAACAGGCGTTTCAGATCTTTCTCTGTCTGTACCACATTCCTGCCGTTGGTCAGCCCCCAGCGCTGTGCCAGACGATGGATGTGTGTATCAACAGGAAATGCAGGTACATCAAAGGCCTGTGACATGACGACACTGGCGGTCTTGTGCCCCACTCCGGGCAGTCGCTCCAGTGCCTCCATATCCGCGGGGACGTCACCACCGTGCTCTTCCAGAAGTATCTCGCTGAGGCGTTTGATCGCCTTCGACTTTTGCGGTGAAAGACCGCAGGGCCGGATGATTCCCCTGATTTCTTCCACCTCAAGGGCAGCCATGTCCACAGGGTTATCTGCCAAAGTGAAGAGGGCGGGGGTTACCTGATTGACTCGTTTGTCCGTGCATTGCGCACTGAGCAGCACCGCGATCAGCAGGGTAAAGGGATCGTTGTGGTCCAGGGGAACCGGTGTTTCAGGGTACAGTTCCTGCAGGCGCTCAAGGATGTAAGCTACGCGTTCCGCCTTTAGCACAGTGCTAGCCCTCTAGCTCGCCCAGTTGACGAACGATGCGCTGAGCAGCTTCAACACACAACTCCTGTGTTGCCACCAATGCCATGCGCACCCGGTTTTCGCCGGGGTTCAGGCCGTTGGACTCACGTGCCAAAAAGCGTCCCGGTAACACAGTGAGGTTTTCCCTCGCATAGAGTTGCCGTGCGAATTCGATATCACTCACCGGCGTTTCTGGCCACAGGTAAAAACCCGCCTGTGGCGCCGCAACTGGCAGGTGACCTTCCAGTTCCGCCAGCACCGCCGCAAACTTGTCCCGGTATTGCTGCCGGTTCGCTATGACATGCTGCTCATCGCTCCAGGCCGCTATGCTGCCTAACTGGTGGTGCAGGGGCATGGCGCAACCGTGGTAAGTGCGGTATTGCAGGAAGTCGTGCAGTATTTTTTCATCGCCTGCTACGAAGCCGGAGCGCAGGCCAGGCAGGTTGGAGCGTTTGGACAGGCTGTGAAAGGCTACGCAGTTACGGAAATTGCCATCATCCATCGTCTGGCAGGCTTGTAGCAGGCCTGGGGGTGGCGTGTCCTCGTCAAAGTAGATTTCCGAGTAACACTCATCGCTGGCGATGACAAAATCATATTCCCTGGCCAGACGGATTATATCCTGTAGCTGGGAAAGCGGCATTACCGCGCCGGTCGGGTTGCCCGGGCTGCACAGGTAGAGTAACTGGCAGTTTTGCCACTGTTGCTCCGTTACCGTACTGAAGTCCGGCAGGAATTGGGACTGCGCGCTGCAATTGATAAAGTGCGGGCGGGCACCCGCCAGCAGGGCCGCGCCCTCGTAAATCTGGTAGAAGGGGTTTGGGCTCATGACCAACGCTTCAGGCCCCGGTCGCACCACGGCTTGGGCGAAGGCAAACAACGCCTCGCGGGTGCCGCTGACCGGCAGTACCTGGTGATCGGGGTCGACGGACGATAGCTGGAAACGCCGTTCCAGCCACGAGGCTATAGCCTGGCGCAGTTCTGGCATACCCTGTGTAGAGGGGTAGTTGGCGAGTCTATCCAGGTTGGCTGCAATAGTCTCCAGCACAAACCTTGGCGAAGCGTGTTGCGGTTCACCGATCCCCAACGACACCGGCGAGCGGTCAGTAGGGGGTGTCAGGTCGCTGAACAACTGCCGCAACTTGGTAAACGGGTAGGGCTCCAGCCGCTGCAGATAGGGGTTCATATACTAGGCCGCCGCCAGCTCGTCCAGTTCATCGCGAATAGTTTGTTGGATGAGTCGGCTGATGTCGGGATCTGTAATAGCTTCCTGGTGCTCATCAGTGATAAAAAATACGTCCTCAACCCGCTCTCCCAGAGTCTGGATCTTGGCCGCCTGCAGTTCGATGTTAAAGGCTACGAAAATGCTGCCCAGTCGTGCCAGCAGGCCGGGCCTGTCGGGGGTGGAGACTTCCAGTACCGATTGGTTCTTGATCTTGTCTACCGACATGCTGGTTTCAGTGGGAATAGAGAATGACTTCACTTGCCGCGATGTGCGTCGTGCGGCGACTTTCGAGTCGGTGGCCTCACTGGACAGGTTCTCGGTCAGGTACTCCTTGATGTGCTTGTGGCGTGCTGTGTCCTCGGTAATGGGCTGGCCATCCGAGCCCAGCACATAGAATGTATCCAGGATCATGCCGTCATTAGCGCTGTATATTCTCGCATCGTGGATGCTCAGGTTCAGCTGTTCAAGGCTGGCGCAGATTCTGGAAAACAGTTGGGCCCGACTGCGCGCGTGGATAAAGATTTGGGTGGTATTGGCAACACTGGATTCTACGCTATTGCGCACAAGTACCAGCGGGGTGTCTGTGTCGTGATGACCGGCAACGGATTCTGAATGCCAGACGATGTCTTCGGCGCGCTCACGCAGGAAATAGTCTTCCCCGCGTTCCTTCCATAGTTGGTTCAGTTCCTCGTCGGTAAAGCCGCGATCTTCCAGTATTGCAGCAGCAGCCTGACGGGTTTCCTCAATGACGACCTGCTTGTCCACGGGGTTGTCCAGTCCGCGGCGCAGTGCCCGCCTGGTTTCTGTATAGAGCTGGCGCAGGAGGCTGCCACGCCAGGCATTCCACAGTGTTGGATTGGTAGCGTTGATATCGGCCACAGTGAGTAAAAACAGGTAATCCAGGTGTTCCTTGTCGCCCACATGTTCGGCGAACTGCTGGATAACTTCCGGGTCAGAGATATCCTTGCGCTGTGAAATCGCCGACATCAGCAGGTGACTACTAACCAGCCACACAACCAGCTCAGTGTCTCTTTCATCGAGACCGTGTTCACGGCAGAAGCGTTCAGCATCCACTGCACCCAGTTCGGAGTGATCGCCACCGCGGCCTTTGCCAATGTCGTGGTACAGGGCTGCTATGTACAGTAATTCCACTTTGCGTAGCCGCCGGGCGACCCGGCTGGAAACGGGGAATTTTTCGTCGGAGTCCGGGAACTGGAAATGCCTGGTGTTTTTAACCACTTCCAGTGTGTGCGCATCCACCGTATAGATGTGAAACAGGTCATGCTGCATCTGGCCCACGATACGACCGAATTCCGGCAGGTAATTATCGAGAATGCCGTAGCGAGTCATGCGGCGCAGTTGGCGCGTCATCTTGTTGGGGCTGCGCAGAATCTCCAGAAAGGTCTGCTTGTTCTGTTCATCGGCGCGGAAGTTGTCATCTATCAGATGTCTGTGATCGCGAATCAGGCGCATGGTTGGCGCAGTGATGTCCTTGATATCCTCGTCTGTGGCGCAAAGCAGGAATACCTCCAGCAGTGCCGCGGGGTGCTCGTTGAAAAGATTGCTATAGCGTGCCTCGATGTAACCGTTGCGCAGCTGGAACCGGTCATTGAGGATGCGAATATCATCCTCCCTGGTTTGCCTGAGTATTGCCTGGTCGAAATTCTGTACCAGGACGTCGTTGAGCTGACTCAGGGCGAGCGCCCAGCGGTAGTAGACATGCATGAACTGCTCCACCGCCAGTTTGTCGCCGTCTTCCAGTCCCCACAGGGCAGCCAGTTCCCGCTGGTGGTCAAATAACAGCCGGTCTTCTTCCCGGCCTGTGATCATGTGCAGCGCGTAGCGTACTTGCCACATAAAATCCCGGCCGGTTACCAGGATTTCCATTTCGTCCGGATTGAGGAATTCCTCTGCCGTGATTTTTTCCAGGGATTCGACGCCGAAATGTCGCTCCGCAATCCAACCTATAATTTGCAGGTCGCGCAAACCACCGGGGGAGCTCTTCACATTGGGCTCAAGGTTGTACTCGGTGTCGGCAAATTTGGTGTGTCTGGCGGTTTGTTCTTCCAGCTTGGCGCGGAAAAAATCCCGGCTGGGCCACATTTTGTCGGGCGCTGTGAGCTCGCGAACCTGTTGCATCAGTTCCCTTGGGCCGCGGATGACCCGCGCCTCCATCAGGTTGGTCAGTACCGTAATGTCTCCGCGGGCCTGCTCGACACACTCCTGGACGTTGCGAACACTGTGGCCAATATCCAGCCCGATGTCCCACAGCAGGGTAAGAAAGCCAGAGAGTTCGTCGCGGCAGTTTTCGCCCTTTTCTCCCAGCAGTAGCAGTAGATCCACGTCCGAGTGAGGATGTAATTCTCCCCGGCCATAACCGCCCACGGCGACCAGGGCAAGCTCGGATTCGCCCCAGTCCCGCCTGTCCCATAAAATACCCAGCAAAGTATCGATAAAAGCCGCTCGCTGGCGGATCAGTTCACTGGCCGGTGTGCCCTCCCGAAACCGTTGGTGCTGGTATGTCTTGGCTGCGCTGATGGCGCTTTTGCAGCATTCAATGTCGTTGTCTGCGCTGTTTAGTTCTGCGGCAAAGCTTGCTGCATCAAACATGTGCTTGGTCAGTGGGGGGGGTGTAGTGCCCATAGTTAGCCTAATTCGAGTTCGTTGTTGCGACGGGTGAATACCTCACAGCCATCGTCTGTGACGCACAGGGTGTGTTCCCACTGGGCGGATAAGCGCCCGTCCCGGGTGGTGACAGTCCAGCCATCCTTTTTGTTCAGGCGGGTGTGACGGCGGCCAGCGTTGATCATGGGTTCGATGGTGAAGGTCATGCCCGGTTCGAGCACCAGTCCCGTACCTTTGCGGCCATAGTGGAGAACCTGGGGGTCCTCATGGAACACCTTGCCAATACCGTGGCCGCAGTATTCGCGTACCACTGAGTAGTAGTTCTTTTCTGCGTGTTGCTGGATGACACAGCCGATATCCCCCAGGGTGGCACCGGGCTTAACCTGGTCCAATGCCAGGTAGAGGCACTCCTGGGTGATCTCTATCAGTCGTTGTGCATGGGGGGGGGCATCACCCACCTGCACCATGATGCTGGAGTCCCCGTGGTATTCGTCTTTGATAACTGTGACGTCAATGTTAACGATATCGCCGTTTTTCAGCTTTTTGTTGTCGGAGGGGATACCGTGACAGATCACATCGTTAATCGAGGTGCATATCGATTTCGGGAAGCCGTGGTAGTTAAGAGGGGCGGGAATCGCTTGCTGGGTCCGGGTGATGTACTCATGGCAGATACGGTCCAGTTCGCCAGTCGTCACGCCTACCTGGACGTAGGGCTCGATCATTTCGAGTACCTCGGCGGTGAGGCGACCCGCGATGCGCATCTTGTCAATCTCCGGTGCAGTTTTTATCGATGCAGACATCGTTAACCTATTGATATTTAAGTACAAAAAGTGTTTTTTGGCCGAACGCGGTACATGGCGGCGGGCACATTCTACCCCATTCGAAGTACAAACGAGTAATGCCGCGGGCAAATGCCGCGGTAAAGACCTTTTCTCCCTGCCGGTGTTGTGGTATAAAGCGCGCCTCTTTCAAGGCCCTCTTAACTGATACCGGACCGGTAGCATGTGGGCCTTGGCGAGAAAAACCAAAAATACGCACACATATCGGTACCTGTGCCAGGGTGCTGTCCAGCCTTGTCGGCTTGGCCAGTTTGGCTTCAGGGGTATGTGGAGGATTAACCCAAGTACAAGGTAATTATTATGTCAGAAGTGCAAGTAAGTATGCGCGACCTGCTGCAGGCGGGCGCTCATTTTGGTCACCAAACCCGTTACTGGAACCCCAAGATGGACCAGTACATCTTCGGTGCCCGCAACAAGATTCACATCATCAACCTCGAGCACACTGTTCCAGCCTTCAATGAAGCTCTGGATATGGTGCAGCGCTTGGCCGGTAACAAGAACAAGATTTTGTTTGTTGGCACCAAGCGCGCTGCAGGCAAGATCATCAAAGAGCAGGCGGAACGGGCCGGTATGCCTTATGTCAGCCACCGCTGGTTGGGCGGGATGCTCACCAACTATAAGACCATACGTGCCTCAATCAAGCGTTATCGTGATATTGAAGCGCAGCAAACCGATGGTACCTTTGAGAAGTTGACCAAGAAAGAGGCGCTGATGCGTACTCGCGACATGGAAAAACTGGAGCGCAGTATTGGTGGTATCAAGAGTATGGGCGGCCTGCCTGATGCCTTGTTTGTGGTCGATGTAGATCACGAACGTATCGCCATTACTGAAGCCAATAAGCTTGGTATCCCGGTGATTGGTATCGTTGATACCAATAGCAACCCGGATGGTGTGGATTACATTATTCCCGGCAATGATGAT
>CBDTVJ010000160.1:0-8438 GCA_965363655.1 uncultured Halieaceae bacterium
TAGATGCAATTTCAAGGCCGTTGAGCAGGCCCTTATTGGTAATATCTTCCAGCAAGCCGGGAACCTCAGTATCACTGGGCAATTGACTCACCAGGGCACCAAAGGACTCTTCCATTTCGACCATTTGCTGACGATAGGCCTCGAGGTTTGCCGCCTGGAAAGCCTTTTTTTCATACTCCTTCCTGAGTGTGATTTCACTTTGTTGTTCTTTCGCGAGCCCCAACTGCAGGTCCTTGATGTGGTAGTAGTAACCGCCCACCAGCACAGCAACCAATAAAACAACCCAAACCAGCACCTTGAAAGGGGCAGGCCAGGACCCGACGTTCTCAAAGTCGAGATCGCCGAGGTTAAACTCACGCAGCGAACGCATTGTATCTTCAAGTGCCATTATTCATCCTTCTCCAGACTGATCAGTGTAGGCTGGAGCCTTCACACTGACGGACAAGTTAAAAGTATTGGCTTGATCGCCATACTTGGGTGCTGCTTTAACCTTGTCCAGGTTCGGATTTGCCAGCCAGTCCGAAGCATCCAGGCGACGCATCAGGCTGGATACCCGATTATTAGATTCGGCAATACCGGTAACGGAAATTCTCTTCCCCTTGGTCGTCAGGTTAGTGTAAAACACACCATCCGGGACGGTGCGTACCAGCTGATCCAACACACGCACGATAATGGGCCGGTTGCCCTGCAGTTCCTGAATCACCTTCATACGATCCAGCAATTGGTTACGCCGCCTTTCCAGGTCGCGAATTTCTGCCACCTGTTTATCCAGCACCTTGATATTCTCAGTAAGGAAACTGTTGCGCGCTTTCTGGTCTTCAACCTGGCTGTTCACCACCCTGTCGCTCAGCAGCAGCAGCCCGGCACCAAGGGCCAAAGCCAGAGCCATGGTGACCATGAATTCTTTCTTTAGATCCTGGCGCTTCGCTTCGCGCCACGGCAGTAGGTTAATCTGCGCCATCAGTCAAAACTCCGTAAGGCCAGGCCACAGGCAATCATCATGGCCGGAGCATCGCTGCTGAGCGCCACTGCATTCACCCTTGACGATATGGACATATGGGCAAACGGATTGGCCACCGCTGTGGGGGTACCCAGTTTTTCCTGTACCAGCTCTTCCAGGCCTTCCATGGAGGCTACACCACCAGCAAGAATGATTTGATCCACATCGTTGTACTGGCTGGAGGAGAAAAAGAACTGTAAAGAGCGAGCCACCTGCTGCACTACCGCCTCTTTAAAGGGCTCCAGTACCTCAGGTTCGTAGTCGTCGGGCAAGCCGCCCTGTTTCTTGGCGAGGCCCGCTTCTTCGAGGGGCAAACCATAACGGCGCATGATTTCGTCTGTGAGCTGCTTACCACCAAATAACTGCTCGCGCGTATAAATGGTCTGGCCATTATTGAGCACGCTCAGGGTAGTCATGGTGGCGCCTATATCGATAACGGCGACCGTGCTGTCATCATCCAACTCAAGCTGGTTTTGCAGCAGGAAGAAGGCCCGCTCCATAGCGTAGGCCTCAACATCCATGATCTTGGGAAACAGCTCCGAGCCCTCAATCGCCTCAACCCTGGCTTCAATGGTCTCCCTGCGGCAAGCCGCAAGCAGAACTTCCACCTGGCTGTCGTTTTCCGGCGAAGGCCCTTGTATCTCGAAGTCGATTGACACTTCATCCAGCGGGTACGGAATATATTGATCCGCCTCCAGCGTAAGCTGGGTCTCCATATCGTCGTCACCCAGCCCCTGAGGCATATCAATGATCTTGGTGATGACAGACGAACCTGCCACCGCCGCCGCGACGTTTTTCAATTTTGTTCTTGATTGCGCCACAACGGTGCGGATGGCATTGGAAACCCCCTCCACATCATTAACATTTTTCTCAATCACCGCGTCCTGCGGCAACGAACTCACCGCATAACTCTCGACGCGATAACGGTCCCCTGAGTAGCTCAACTCCAGCAGTTTCACTGTCGTTGAACTGACATCCAGCCCCAGAACCTGTGTCGCCTTTCTTTTCCCTAATAATCCGAACAACTTATTTCCCTATCAGTATCACTAACTTAGGATATTTTTATGCACCGATACATTAATATTAGATATACCACAGTCGAAAATATATCCAAACAGAAAAAAGGCTTATAATTACCAATACAACAACTTCATCTTGCTTGCCAGCCGATATAAGCAACTGTTCTACAAGGGGATAAATGAGCTTCCTGAGACTTCTTCTGCGCCTGGCTTTGTTCGGGCTTTTCGGCGCGCTGTGGCTACTTGCCGGCGTCTATCTGTACCTGAGCCCAAACCTGCCAAATGTCGAATCACTGCGCGACGTCAGGCTGCAAACACCGATGCGGGTGTATACCAGCGACGGCGAATTGATCGGCCAGTTTGGCGAGCAAAAGCGCAGTCCGTTACCCTTCGATGCCATACCAGAACAATTCATCAACGCACTGCTGGCGGCCGAGGACGACAATTTTTTCAGCCATCGCGGCATTGACGTGATGGGGCTGATGCGGGCCGTTTCCGAGCTGCTCCTGACCGGTGAAAAGGGCTCGGGGGGCAGCACGCTGACCATGCAGGTAGCACGCAATTACTTCCTCAGTCTCGATAGAACATTCATGCGCAAGTTCAACGAGATACTGCTGGCCATTGAAATCGAACGATCCTTGAGCAAACAGGAAATCTTTGAGCTCTATTTCAATCGGGTGTTCCTGGGCCACCGGGCCTATGGCTTTCAGGCCGCCGCGCAAGTTTACTATGGCAAGGGCATTGATGAGTTGACCCTGTCCCAGCACGCCATGCTGGCGGGCATCCCAAAGGCCCCCTCCCGCAACAACCCCATCAGCGGTCCGGAAGCCGGCCAGCAGCGTCGCAACTGGATCCTGGGCCGCATGCTCGAGCTCGGCTATATCAATGCACAGTCCTACCAGAGCGCGCGGGCAACAGCCATCTCTGCCAGTCATCACGGTGCCCAACTCAACTTTACCGCCCACTACGCCGCGGAAATGGCGCGACAGGAAATGCTGCAACGCTATGGCATGGAGGCCTATACCCGGGGCTTTCACGTTTACACGACGATCGACAGCGGTCTGCAGGACATCGCCCGCAACGCGGTCATCACTGGACTGCTAACCTATGACAAGCGACATGGCTACCGCGGTCCCGAACGGAAAATTCCGTCTGCAGCTGCCGAGACCATCGCCCTGTGGCAGCAAGCGCTGGCCGAGACCGTCGTGATAGCCGGGCTGCAACCGGCTATCGTGACTTCAGTTGAAGAGCAGCGGGTAACTTTATTACTGGCAGACGGCAGCACTCCGGAGCTTCTGTTCGATAATGGCATTGGCCAGGCCAGGCCCTATCGCACTGAAAACAGCACTGGCCGAGCACCGAAAACAGCGCAAGAGGTATTGTCAATTGGTGACCTTATTCGTGTCACCCAAAACGAGGAAGGCCTGTGGCAGCTCACCCAGGTGCCAGGGGCGCAAGCTGCCCTGGTCTCATTGAATCCGAATAATGGGGCCATTGTCAGTATTGTGGGCGGCATGGGTTTCGAACTGAGCAAGTTTAACCGCGCCATCCAGGCAAAACGCCAACCCGGCTCCAACTTCAAGCCTTTTGTTTACAGCGCCGCCCTTGAAGAGGGATTCACCGCCGCCAGTATCATCAACGACGCGCCGGTGGTCATGCAAGACAGCTCCCTGGAGGACATCTGGCGGCCGGAAAATGATGGCGGCAAGTTCCATGGACCCACCCGGTTGCGTTGGGCACTCACCAAATCCCGCAACCTGGTCTCCATTCGCCTGCTGCAACAGTTGGGCGCCAATAAATTAATCGCCTACGCCGGACAACTGGGATTCAATACCGCAGATTTTTCACCCGACCTGTCGCTGGCCCTGGGAACGCACGCCATGAGCCCTATGGAAGTCGCCACTGGCTATGCGGTCATCGCCAACGGCGGCTACAAGGTGGAGCCCTTCCTGATTGAGCGCATCGATAACCTGGACGGTGAAACCTTATATGAGGCCCAGCCACTGACCGTGTGCAGGGACTGCGAAACGACCCAGCTGGAGCCCGAACAGGCAGCGGAGCTGAGCATGGAACAGATACTGGCCGCTGATGCGCCCGAGCGCAAAGGCCCTCCACCAGCACCACGTGTTATGGAAGAGCGGGTGAATTTCATCATCGACAGCATTCTCAAGGACGTTATTACCCGCGGTACCGGGCGCAAAGCCCTGGTGCTGGAGCGCAGCGATATTGCGGGCAAGACCGGCACCACTAACGGCCCCATGGATGCATGGTTCTCCGGCTACAACCAGGAAGTGGTCACAACCACCTGGGTAGGGTTCGACAACTACACTCCCCTGGGCAGGAGAGAGTTCGGCGGCACTGCAGCATTGCCTATCTGGATTGAATTTATGGCTGCGGCACTCAAGGGTAGAAAACAGACCGAACGCCAGGTGCCCGCCGGCATAGTGAATGTACGCATCAACCCAGAGACGGGTAAATTAGCAGCGGCGGGCCAACGCAACGCAATTTTTGAGTACTTTCGGGAAGAAAATGTCCCGCAACGTGATCTGCGGGAAGAGGATGGCCCGGGCGATGGTACTGAAACCGACGAACTGATCAGGGATATTTTCTAGCGCTCGAGAATCAGCGATCCAGAGTAGGCTGGTAGTTATCAGGATAGGGCAGTCGCGCAACACCACTATCAATAGCGGCGCGGGCTACCGCCGGTGCTATGCGGGCCAGCAAACGTCCGTCCACAGGCTTGGGAATAATATAGTTCATGCCGAAGGACAATTCGTCCAGCTCACAGGCTGCAAGCACATCAGCCGGCACGGGTTCCCGCGCCAGTTCACTGAGGGCCATTACCGCAGCCACTTTCATCTCTTCATTGATACGCGAAGCCCGCACATCGAGAGCGCCGCGGAAAATGAAGGGGAAGCCCAGCACATTGTTGACCTGGTTGGGATAATCCGAGCGCCCGGTGGCGATAATCAAGTCATCGCGGGTGGCCAAAGCCAGTTCCGGTTTGATCTCCGGATCAGGGTTGGAGCAGGCGAATACCACCGGCCGGTCCGCCATGGACATCAGCATCTCCGCGCTGAGCAAATCGGCACCGGACAGCCCGATAAAGACATCGGCACCATTGATCGCGTCGGTCAGACTGCGCTTATCGGTGTGATTGGCGAACTCCTGCTTGTAAGCGTTGACCCCTTCGCGTCCCGCATAGATAACACCACGACGATCCAGCATGAAGATGTTTTCACGGCGCGCGCCCATGCTGACAAGTAGTCGCATACAAGCGATAGCGGCCGAACCTGCTCCCAGGCACGCTATTGCCACTTCCTCGATGCGTTTGCCCTGGATCTCCAGAGCATTCAACAGGCCCGCCGCAGTAACAATAGCGGTGCCGTGCTGGTCATCGTGGAAAACGGGGATGTCGCAGCGCTCAATCAGGGCAGATTCTATCTCGAAGCACTCTGGTGCCTTGATATCTTCCAGGTTAATGCCGCCAAAGGTATCAGCGATATTCGCCACTGTAGACACGAATTCATCTGCGTCTTCAGTGTTCACTTCAATATCAATGGAATTGATGCCGGCAAAGCGCTTGAATAACAAAGCCTTGCCTTCCATGACAGGCTTGCTGGCCAGGGCACCAAGATTACCCAGCCCCAGCACTGCGGTGCCATTAGTGATAACGGCAACAAGATTGCCCTTACCCGTATAGCGGTAGGCGAGGGATTGATCTGCGGCTATTTCACGGCAGGGTTCTGCCACGCCCGGGCTATAGGCCAGGGCCAGATCGTGTTGCGTCTCTGCGGCGGTGGTCAGCTCAATACTGATTTTGCCCGGCACGGGCTCCGCGTGATAAGCAAGTGCTTCTTGTTTTAAGTCTTTGGGCATGAACCCACCTGTGTTGATCGAGGCACCTGCAGATAAAGGTAGTCGAGGATATAAAAAAGCGCCCAGCCGTAATCAGCCAGACGCTTTGCAGCTACCGCAGCAAGGTGCGGCAAAGGTGTTCTACCGGCTGGTGCCGCGAGTTCCAAAACGCTTCTTGAAGCGATCGACACGACCACCGCTATCAACGATCTTCTGCTTACCAGTGAAGAACGGGTGGCAGTTGGAACACACGTCGATGTGAAGATCTTCACAAAGAGTGGAACGGGTCTGGATAGTGTTGCCACAACTGCAGGTGGCTGTCACTGCCTCGTATTTGGGATGGATATCCGCTTTCATGTCGTTTGCTCCTTGTCATTGGCGCCGCCACCCAAGCCTTGTCGGGCACCGCACCTGGCCAGTGGAGAGATTCACTCACAGTGTGAGCCGCTCAAAAAATAGGCGGGCATCTTACCAGACGCAGCACGATAAGCAAGCGCCCCCGACCTTTTGGTACAATGCCTGCCTCCGATCAACCCACAGTCTGACAAGGGGCGTAATGTCCGTACTTCGCCTGGCGATACCATCGCCACTGCGCCGCTATTTCGACTATCTACCTCCCACCGGCATGGCTCCGGAGGAGGTGGAGTCCCTGCAGCCCGGCATTCGCCTGCGCGTGCCGTTTGGCCGCCGCGAGGTTACCGGTTATTTGGTGGCGGTATGCGCAGAGACAGAAGTGCCACAAAGCGCCCTCAAGCCAGCACTGGAAGTGCTGGATGCCGCGCCCCTGATGGACCCGCAACTACTGCAACTTTGCCACTGGGCGGCCAGTTACTATCATCACCCCCCGGGAGAGGTGTTCAGCAGCCTGTTCCCCAGGCGCCTGCGAGAAGGTAAGGCCCGCCAGTTACCCGGTGCCGCCGGCTGGCGGCTCACCACACATGGCAAAGGCCTTCCCGCAGGCGCCCTGGCGAGATCTCCGCGACAGGCCACAGCAATTGCCATGCTGCAGCAGCGGGAGGCCATCGCGACCGCGGAGCTACAGGACCATGGCATTAGCGACGCCGTACTGCGCAGCCTGCGCGACAAGAACCTCATCGCAACATGCACCCTGGAGCAATCCAGCCAAGCCGCACACAGTGCGCAGGGCCTCGCGCTAAACGAGGAACAGGCGGCGGCCCTGCACGCCCTGCGACAAGCCGGGCAGGGCTTCAGCTGTCACCTGCTCGAGGGCGTCACCGGCAGCGGGAAAACTGAAGTCTACCTGCAGTTGATTGCGGACTGCCTGCAGCGGGGGCAACAGGCCCTGGTACTCATTCCGGAAATCGGCCTGACGCCCCAGACGCTCTCGCGCTTCAGGCAGCGATTTACCGCCAACATCGCGGTCCTGCACTCTGGGCTGGGCGATGCCCAGCGCAATCTGGCCTGGGAAGATGCGCGCTCTGGTAATGCCCACATCGTTATCGGTACCCGTTCGGCGATATTCACGCCACTGCACCGACCGGGCTTGATTATCGTGGACGAAGAACACGACGGTTCCTACAAACAGCAGGACGGCTTCCGTTACTCCGCCCGAGACGTCGCCGTGAAGCGCGCTCAGCTGCACCACTGTCCTGTGCTGCTGGGCAGCGCGACACCCTCGCTGGAAAGCGTTGCCAATGTTCTCGCCGGGCGTTACGAGCACCACCAACTCTTGCAACGAGCCGGCAGCGCCCAGCTTCCCAGTCTGCAGGCACTGGACCTGCGGCGGCAGGCCGTACCGGCGGGACTGTCTGCAGAGCTGGTGGCGGCTATCCATGACAATCTACAGCGCGGCCAGCAAGCCCTGCTCTTCCTCAACCGGCGGGGTTACGCCCCCACACTGCAGTGCCACGACTGCGGCTGGGTGGCGGAATGCAAGGCCTGCGACGCGCGCTTAACGGTGCACCGACGACGCCGGCGGCTGCGCTGCCATCACTGCGGCGCCTCAAGCCCGCTGCCGCAGCAGTGTCCACAGTGCCACAGCACCAAACTAATGGCGGCGGGACTGGGCACCGAGCAAACTGAAGAGTTCCTGCGCTCGCATTTCAGCGCCTGGCCCATTTATCGTGTGGACAGCGACTCCATGCAGGGTAAGGACGCCATGCAATCCCTGGTGGAGGCTATCAACAAAGGTGAACCGTGCATCCTGCTAGGCACCCAAATGCTGACCAAAGGTCATCACTTCCCTGGCGTAAGCCTGGTGGCTGTGATCGATGCCGATGCCATGCTGTTCAGCACTGACTTCAGGGGCGAGGAACGCATGGCACAGTTGCTGACTCAGGTGGCCGGTCGCGCGGGCCGCGCCGCTAACCCCGGACACGTCATCCTGCAGACACACTACCCGGATCATCCAGCGCTGCAAGCCGTACTCAACAGCAGCTACGCCGAGCAAGCCAGGGAATTACTCAGGCGGCGACAGGAGACGGGTATGCCGCCGGCGGGGCAACTGGTTGTGATTCGCACTGACTGTAGCGATGGCGAATACGGCGAGCAATTCCTGCAGGATTTACGCCAGCAATGCGCCCGGGATCTACCGACGGGAG
>CBDTVJ010000161.1:0-8403 GCA_965363655.1 uncultured Halieaceae bacterium
GAACCGCCAGGGAAGCAGTGGAAGTGCTGTACATTCGCGATAACAAAGCCTTTGTGCGTGGCACTCTCGCACCGGGGTCACAGGTAGTGGCCAACGGCATTCACCGTATCAGCCCGGGCGCTTTGGTAGCGCTGCAGGAAGCTCCGTAGCATGTTTGCCCGTTATATCTACAACCACTCTCGCTACTTTGCGCTGATTATTGTCTGCGTGATTGCCGTAGGCATTACCAGCTTTCGCTCAATAGCGCGACAGGAAGACCCGACGCTCACCAACTTTATCGCCACCATTACCGTTTTTTATCCCGGTGCCTCACCCGACCGCGTTGAAGCACTGGTAACGCGGCCGCTGGAAGACGAATTACGCGAGATTTCGGAGATCGATGAATTGCGTTCTATTTCCAGCAGCGGCGTCTCCTTTTTCAATATCAAGCTGCTGGATACCCTTGCGGAAGATCAGCTGGAGCGAGCCTGGGTCGAGGTCCGCGATGCCATGGCCGACGCCACTACCCAGTTTCCACCCGGGGTGGGCGAGCCAGTATTTGACAATGATCGCCTCACCTCTTTCACCACGATTGTAGCGCTGAGCTCCAGTGGCCCCGAGGACATGCCACTGTCCCTGCTCAACCGCCTGGCCCAGGATTTCGCCGACCGGGCACGCAACCTGCCCAACACCAAATTAGTGGAAGTCTTTGGCGAGCCGGTCGAGGAAATCCGGGTGGAGGTCGACGAAGCTGCGCTGATCTCAAGGGGACTCAGCCTGCAACAGGTGGCCGCCGCCCTGCAGGCGGCAGATGCGAAAATTGCATCCGGACGTGCGTCTGGCGGTGGCGCCGACATGCTGATTGAACTGGCCGGAGACTTCGAGTCGGTGGAGCGTATCCGCCAGGTCATCGTGAATACGTCCCCCGGCGGCAGTGCGACCCGTGTTGCCGACATTGCCCGGGTCTATAAATCGGCCATCAGCCCGCCCCCCTCCATGGCGCTGGCGCAGGGACGACCCGCCATCCTCGTGGGCAGCATCATGGAGCCTGGCAAGCAGGTCGACGTGTGGAGCGCCTCTTTCAATGCCATGCTGACGCAGCATCGCCAGGAAGCGCCCGCCGGCCTACAACTGGAAATCGCCTATGACCAGAGCAACTACGCCGAGGCAAGACTGCGGGAAGTGGGCAAGAACCTGGCCATCGGTATCGTCCTGGTCCTACTGGTACTGCTGTTTACGCTGGGCTGGCGGGCCGCCGTGGTCGTGGCGATTATCCTGCCCCTGTGCGGACTGATCTCTATCACGGTCATGGAACGCATGGGCATGGCCCTGCACCAGATGTCCGTCACCGGGCTGATAGTGGCGTTGGGCCTATTGGTAGACGGCTCCATTGTAATGACGGACGAAATACGCAAGCGGCTACTGCAGGGCCACAGCCGGCTGGAGGCGATACGGGGCTCTGTAGACCGCCTGCGGGTACCACTGATTGCCTCGGCCCTGACCACCATCCTCGCCTTCATGCCCATGGCCATCATGCCAGGCCCGGCGGGGGACTTCCTTGGGTCCATCGCCACAGCCGTCATCATCATGTTGGCGACATCGACCGTGCTCGCCATAGTGATCACGCCTGTGCTGGCCGCGTGGCTGTTACCGCGTAAACCTGCCGAGGCCGCCCATTGGTACAGCGGTGGCGCACAAAGCGGAAAAGCGGGCAAATTACTGCAGCGTTCCATGGACTGGAGCCTGCGTCACCCAATCGCCGCCATCGCCCTGTCCCTGTCACTGCCGATTACTGGCTTTCTAAGCTTTCCCACACTCACAGCCCAGTTCTTTCCGGGTACCGACAGGGATCAACTGTACCTACAGGTCAAACTGGCGGACGGTCGATCGATCTACGATACAGCGGCCCTGGTTGAGAAACTCGATGCCAAATTGCGCGAAGACCCACTCATCCGACGTGTTGACTGGACCCTGGGGCAAAGCGCCCCGGCCTTTTACTACAACATGTACCGCTTCAAGGAAGGCATTCCCTCATGGGCGGAGGCGCTGGTACTGACCCGCGACGAGAACCTGACTGACCCTCTCATCAGGCGCCTGCAAACCGAGTTGGACAAGGAGTTTCCTGAGGCCCGCATCATCGTTCGCGGTATTGACCAGGGCCCGCCCGTTATCGCCCCGCTGGAGGTGGAACTGCACGGCCCCAATCTCGATGTATTACAGGAACTGGGTGCGGAATTCCGCCTGCGTATGGAAGCGATTCCCTATGTCACTCATACCACTACCGACCTGGTCGGCGGCGCTCCCAAGATACACCTGGAACTGCAGGAGGAAAAACTTCGGCTGGCGCACCTGCAACTCAGCGACGTGGCCACTGCGCTGAACGACAGCCTGACCGGGCGAATTGGCGGCGAGGTACTGGAAGGTACCGAACGACTGCCAGTGCGCGTACGCCTGAAAGAACAGGACTGGGGCACACCAGACCGTATCGGGGATATACGTATACCGCTGCCCGCACCGGCCAGTGGCACCCGGGCCCTGATATCCGGCATCCCACTGAACGCACTGGCGGTGCCAGAGCTGGTGCCTTCCCAGAGCCCCATCTCGCACTTCAATGGCAGGCGCACTAACAGCGTGCAGGCACACATTACCCGTGGTGTACTGCCCCAGGAAGCGCTCAAGGTGCTGCAGCAGGACCTGGAAGAAAACCCCATCGCCCTGCCAGATGGCTACAGCTTTAACTACGGTGGCGATACCGACGAGCGCGCCAAGGTGGTCGACAAGATCATGGCGCCCATGGGACTTATCCTGTCGGCGCTGCTGGCCACCATCGTGATGACTTTCAACTCGTGGCGGATGTCCGCCATCGCACTGCTGGTCTGCGTCTGCTCCCTGGGTCTCTCCCTGTTGTCACTCGCCCTCTTTCGCTACCCTTTCGGGATTCAGGCGCTGATCGGCGTGATAGGTTCTATCGGCGTCTCCATCAATGCCGCAATTATCATCATCACCGCACTGCAGGCCCATGAGGGTGCGAACCGCGGCGGCCTGTATGCGATACGCTCTGTGGTGATGGATTCAAGCCGCCACATTGTGTCCACTACCGTCACTACCTTTGGCGGCTTCCTGCCCTTGATACTCGCGGGCAGCCAGTTCTGGCCTCCCTTCGCGATGGCCATCGCGGGGGGCGTACTGCTGTCCACCATCATCTCGTTCTTCCTGGTGCCTCCCATGTACCTACTGGCGATACGCATTGGCAAGCAACCGCAGGCTTCCCGCTCCCTGGAAAAGCCTGTTTCCTACAGCGGGGAGATGGCAGGTTGAGCAAGCAAGTAAAACAGCCAAAAGAAGAAAACAAACGCTATCACCATGGCAATCTTCGCGATGCGCTGATAATTGCAGCGGCACAACTGATTGAAGAAAACGCGTCGGTGGACTTCGCCATGATCGACGCCGCTCGACGCGCCGGCGTCAGCAGCGCGGCGCCCTACCGACACTTCAAGGACAGGGAAGCACTGCTTGAAGCTGTGAGCGAAGTGGCCTTCCTGGGCCTTACGGAGACCGCCCGGTCAGTGTCAGAATCTGTTCCGCTTGGCACAGAAGAAAGCATAATTACCATCGGCAAGGCCTACATAAAATTCGTTACTGATCATCCCCAGTTCTACGACCTGATGTGGGGCGACATGGGTCTTCGCGCGATAGAATCACAGGATAGGGACCTGAAAACATCAGGTTTTTATATACTCGTCGATAGCGTAAGCCACTGGTGCGAGTCCATTGGACTGCATGACTATAATGCGCTGGAACTGGCGGTAAAGTTATGGGCTATGGCCCATGGCCTCGCCTGTCTGGCCATGAACCAGCACGTGGAAAAGTTTCTGCCTGAAGTCGATGTCTATACCTTGCTGGAAACCAGCACACAAACCTTTCTGGAAGGGCTCAGGCGAGGCGCCTGACCTTAGCCGTCCAGGCCACCACCGTCCCCGGAATCAGAAAAGTCCATCATCGCCATTTGCTCTCCTTCCCCGGGCAACTGTCGGGAGCGCCAGTACCAGACGGACCACAATGACAGCCCGTAGACGAATAACAGGGCGCCACTAAAGTTTGGTCTTTCGCGTGCAGCGCCCTGCACTATTTCCTCACGGTCTATTTCAGCCATCACCGCCCAGCGAGAATCCCCCACCGTGATTGGCAGGTATGCTGACAACACTTCGACACCTCGATAATCAGTCACCAGGGCCTCGCCCTGCTCTCCCGCCAGTGCCCGCTCAACCGTGGCTGTATCGACCGTCTGCTGCAGGATGGTCGACTCTTCAGAAAAACGCGAATCGCTACGCATAAGCTTGTCTGAGCCAACCAGGTAGGTTTCACCGGTTCGCCCCATACCAGCGGTGTAGTTCATCATGCCGAGGATTCGATCAGTAGGAAGCTGCAAAGCGATGACACCCAGAAATTCGTCAGCGCCGTTGTACAAGCCTGTCCCGATGAACATGGCCGGCGCGCCTTTGCTGGGTCCATATTCATGCAGGTCGCTGATAGCTACTGTGCCCCGGGGGCCACGTTTTGCCTGCCTGAATACCTGGGCCAGCAAAGTATCGCGCCACTGACCGGTGACCAGATTGGTCGCAAAATCGGGTTCTTTCTCCGCGGAGTAAAATACGTCACCAGCGAGCCCGATCAGGAAAAAATCGTAATAGCCTCGTTCGGTAACAAAAAGCCGCGCCCGGGGATGCATCCGACTATGAAATTCGCTATAGGCACTGCCGTCGTTCGCGTCGTCCAGGTTCATGTAGAAGCCCTCGGGGTTCGGGTTGCCCTCCACGTAACTATGGCGCACCTGCTCCGCCGCCGCGGGATTTTCCCATAAGGCCAGCAGGGAAGCCTGGGCGTCCAAAATCTCCTCGTTGGTACTCCAGAAGCGCAGCTCAGCTTGTGCGGTATCAAGATACTGCTCCACCGCACCCCTGCGTAATTCCGCGAGCAGCGCCAGTCGGTCCGCAACCATCCCGGTATAATTTGTCAGGTTCCATTGCAACAAACCCCAAACCAGCAGCCCCAGCAGCACCGCCAGGCCAAGCGCCGAAATTATCCAAAACCGCAGTGAAGCTTTCACGATGAGCCCTCCAGTGCATGTTCGCTCAATGTGTCGACCAGGTTCATCCGGTCCCGTACCAGTGCATCCACCGCCTGCCAGGTAAAGGAAAAGTGCTCAAACTCTTCCTGACTCACTTTCTCCCGTTCCAGGTCACCAACCACCTCCTGCAACATGTCCACCAACTGGTGCTTGCGCTGCAGGAGATCGGTCACCCCGCTCTCGTGCCGGGCACCGGTGGCAATCTCCATTAAGCGCTTGTTGAAGTCGTGCATGCGCAGCCGCCGTGACCTGACCCAGTGTGTACGCAGGGCAAGCAGGGCCGAAAAGATAATGGCGATCATGTAGAGCATTGCGGACACCAGGCGGGCATTCTGCAGCATAAAGCCCGGCTTCTCTCGATCATAGTAGTTGCGTGCGCCGGGATGGGCAGTTATGACACTTTCAGAATCATCAGGGAGCGGGCCGATGAAGCCGGCCAGCTTGGTTGCTTCCATGATTTCGGACCTGAGGCTGTAAATTGCCGTGGTCAGTTTGTATACCAGGGCTTGATCCATATCGGAGCGCGCCACCAGCAATCTCTCCACGATTGCGGTATCCAGATCGGCTCGTGGTAATGCCGGATGGCCGCGATAAGAACCCAACGGGATTACGCCAGGCGCTATAGCTGGCTGTTTGAGCGCCAGCGCCTCCGACTGGCCAATAGGCACGAGGTGCAGTTCTTTGTCACCAATCAAATCGCGAATGGCATGGTTGCCCGGTGCCCGCACCCGAAATACCGCATCGACCTGGCCACGCTCCATGGCGAAATTGGCGGCCTCCTCCGCCATGGGCTGCGCGTTGATTTCCGACGGGTCCAGGCCGTAATGCTGCGCCAGGAACCAGAAGGAATTGAATTGCCCACTGGTCTCAGGGGGAATAGCGACACGGTGTCCGGGCAGATCAGCGAAACTGTCGATCTGCGCTTCGTCGTTCGCAATCAGGTGATAAGCATCACTATATAGGGTGGCGACCCCGAGAACGTCATCGGATGCGGGCGTGTCAGCCTGCAACGTTCCCATATCGATACGTCGATTTTCCAGTAGACGCAGGTTTTCCACGCTACCACCGGTTTCGAAAACCATCACCTTGAGACCGATTTTGGCTGCATTGATAGCATCAGCTATAGCCTGCGTCAGGACCAGGGTTTCACTGCCATTGGGCCCACCGGCTATGGTCACCCGCGTAAGGCGTGTACCACCCAACCACAGCACCATGGCGACGACAGCGACCAGCCAGACGATGACGATCAACAGAATTCTGAGACGTGAGGATATTAACTGCACGGGAAGACCAATAACGAAAATGAAATTATATGCTGAACGCGGGCCGGGAGGGAAGATATGACTGGCGGCATCATTCACACCAATCAGAAGACGAGTACCAATAAAGTGCATGCTTACGACGACAACAGAGGGCAAGACCTCAGCGGCTATTCGACCTTCGTCGGGTTGTCCGTGGCCCCTGCTCGCGTACCATCGATCTACAAAGCTGACAGCGGAGATGATAAGCATGCACAAGTTTCCATTGCACAAGGTTCCGGAGAACTTTAAAGACGCCCACATCGATAGTGCTTCCTACCAGGAACTCTACAAACAGTCGATTGAATCGCCGGACAGCTTCTGGGGCGACATGGCCCAGCGCTTTCTCGATTGGGAGGCGCCCTGGCACACGGTGCGCGAATACGATTTCGTAACGGGCGAGGCCCGGTGGTTCGACGGCGGCAAGCTGAACGTCAGCTACAACTGTATCGACCGCCACCTGCCCGAGCGCGCAGCACAGACTGCCATCATCTGGGAGGGCGATAATCCCGAGGACAGTAAAAACATCAGCTACGCACAGCTCAAGGACCGCGTCTGCGAAATGGCCAATGTTCTCAAGGAGCGCGGTGTCAAGAAAGGTGACCGGGTCTGTCTCTACATGCCAATGATCCCCGAGGCTACCTACGCCATGCTGGCCTGCACCCGGATTGGCGCAATACATTCGATAGTGTTCGGCGGGTTTTCACCGGAGGCACTGAAGGACAGGATCCTCGACTCCGACTGCCAGGCTGTGATCACTGCGGACGAGGGCGTTCGTGGCGGCAAGGCGGTACCACTCAAGGCCAACGTCGATAAGGCGCTGTCATCCTGCCCGGGCGTGCACACTTGCCTCGTCGTCAGGCGCACCGGCGGTAGCATCAACTGGACGGAGGGCCGCGACCTCTGGTACCAGGACGCCATAGAGCAGGTCAGCAAGGAGTGCGAACCTGAGGTAATGGAGGCCGAAGACCCACTGTTCATACTGTATACCTCCGGCTCCACCGGCAAGCCCAAGGGTGTGCTGCACACCACAGGCGGCTACCTGTTACAGGCTGCCATGACCTTCAAATACGTATTCGATTACCGCGAAGGCGAGGTTTTCTGGTGTACTGCAGATGTCGGCTGGGTTACCGGACACACCTATATCGTCTACGGCCCGCTGTGCAACGGGGCCACCACCTTGATGTTTGAAGGGGTACCCACCTACCCCGATGCCGGGCGCTGCTGGGAAGTCGTGGACAAGCACCAGGTAAACACCTTCTACACTGCACCCACGGCGATCAGGGCGCTGCACGCTGCCGGGGATGAACCCGTAACGCGCAGCTCGCGCGCCAGCCTGCGTCTGCTGGGCACCGTGGGTGAACCGATCAATCCTGAGGCCTGGGAGTGGTATTACCAGGTGGTAGGCGATTCGCGCTGCCCCATCGTCGATACCTGGTGGCAAACAGAAACGGGGGCACACATGATCACTCCCCTGCCCGGTGCCACCGACCTTAAACCCGGTTCCGCCACCCTGCCATTCTTCGGTGTGGACCTGGCCCTACTGAATGAGGATGGCTCGGAAATCGAAGGGGCCGGCGCCGGCTACCTGGTGATAAAGTCTTCCTGGCCCGCCCAGATTCGCAGCGTGTACAACGACCACCAACGGCTGGTGGATACCTACTTCAGCCACTACCCCGGATACTACTTCACCGGGGACGGTGCCAGCCGCGACGAGGACGGTTATTACTGGATCACCGGCAGGGTGGATGACGTGCTCAATGTCTCCGGCCACCGCATGGGAACCGCCGAAGTGGAAAGTGCGCTGGTGCTGCATGCGGATATCGCCGAGGCTGCTGTGGTCGGCTTTCCCCACGATATCAAGGGCCAGGGCATCTACTGCTATGTGACGCTCATGCAGGGCGTGGAGCCTTCTGAGAGCCTGCACAAGGAACTGATTGCCTTATGTGTTGAAGAAATTGGGCCGATTGCCAAGCCGGACATCATCCAGTGGGCACC
>CBDTVJ010000162.1:0-8338 GCA_965363655.1 uncultured Halieaceae bacterium
GCTCAGCCAGGGCAATATCTGTCCCAAAGCCACCGGCCTGCAGGATATCTACACCGACCCGGATCGCCTGCGCAAGCCGCTTAAACGGGTGCGCAAGAACCCGGCTGAAAAGAGCCATGATGACCAATGGGTCGAAGTAGAGTGGGAAGAGGCCTTCGACTATACCGCTGAAAACCTGGCCAGGATCCAGCGGGAACATGGCCTGGAGTCAGTGGCTTCCTATAACGGGCGCAGTGTTGCCCACAATATCGGCACACTGTTGATGGTGCCGGTGCTGCGCAAAGTGCTCGGTTCGAAAAATATCTATACCGGTTCGACCTGTGACCAGATGCCCCACAACTTTGTCTGGCACTTTATGTTGGGGCACCAGTTTTTTGGCACTGTGCCGGACATCAACCGCACCGACTACTACCTGATGCTGGGCACCAACCCGAAAATATCCAACGGCGCTATGATGTCCACCGGGGCCAATACCTACAAGAAGCTCAATGCGATTCGCGAACGCGGTGGCAAAACGGTGCTGATCGATCCGCGTCGCAACGAATCTGTTCCCTATATGGATGAGCATCATTTTATTAAACCCGGTACCGACCCCTTGTTCCTGATCGGCCTGATCCAGACTATTTTTGCCAGGGGGCTGGCGACACCGGGTCACCTGGGCGACCACATAATAGACTGGGACAAGATTGAACCCATGGCCGCGCAATTCGATATGGATCGTATTGCTGAGGCCACCGGTGTGCCCCGCGAACATATTGAACGGATCGCAGTGGAGTTTGCCGGTGCTGACAAGGCCTGCTGCTACGGGCGTACCGGCGTGTCCATGGTGGAATTCGGCGCCCTGTGCCAATGGCTGATGCAGGTATTGAATGTAATTACCGGCAATATGGATAAAGTCGGCGGAATGATGTTTCCCAAGACTGCGATTGATTCCCTGAGCCTGACCGAATCTACCTGGGACCGCTACCGTTCCCGGGTCAGCGGTCGACCGGAGTTTGGCGACGAGTTGCCAATGGCGGTACTGCCCGAGGAAATCCTTACCCCCGGGGAAGGCCAGGTTCGCGGCCTGATTGGCGTAGCGGGTAATATGGTGCTGTCCATGGCCGACGGGCACAAGTCAGAAGAAGCGCTGCAACAGCTGGAGTTTATGGTCTCGGTAGACCCTTACCTCAACGAAACGACCCGTTTCGCCGATATCATCCTGCCTGCCGTGACTACATTTGAAAAAGAACACTGCGATATGTTCTATCACTTTTACGACACCGTAAACTGGTACAAATATTCTCCGGCCCTGTTCACTCCCCCGGCACCGGGGTATACCGATTTTGAAATCATGCGTGAATTCCTCACGCGACTGAGCGTTAAACGGGCCCGCAATCCGCTGAAGAAAATGCTCAGCACTTTCATCGGTTATTTAGGCAGCAAAATAAAGCCAAGCCATATTCTCGCGGCGGGCATTCGCTTTGGACCTTATGGCAAGGGCCTGAATCCCTTCAAGAAAGACGCCCTGAGCTTGCAGAAACTCAAGGACAATCCCCATGGAGTGTTTCTGGGTGATCTGGAACCCTGCCTCCCTGAGCGCCTGTTTACCAAGGACAAGAAAATCCACCTGGCACCACAAATTTTGCTCGACGACCTGCCGCGGCTCAAAGAGCGCTTTATGACTGACAACGAAGAACAGATCCAGGCCAGCTCGGAATACGACCTGAAGATAATCAGCAAGCTCACCAATCGCACCCTGGGCTGGATGCACCACAGTTATCGCCTGGTTAAGGGCAAAAACCCCGTGTGCCTGACCATTCACCCTGACGATGCCGCCGCGCGCAATATCGCTGCAGATAGCATTGCCAGGGTTACGTCGCCGCGCGGCAGCATCGAACTGCCGGTTGAAATCAGTGACGAGGTGATGCGCGGTGTAGTTTGTATGCCACACCTGTGGGGACACAATCGACCGGGCACCCGCCAGCGTGTAGCCAATGCAACACCGGGTGTCAGCATGAACGACCTGTCTGACGTGCGAAATATCGATGAGCTTTCGGGCACCGTCATCCTCAATGGCTACCGGGTCAAAGTTGAGCAGGTTTCCTCGACTACCGGGCAAGAAGAAACACACGCCGATGAAACCGTCGAAGAATTCGTCGCCTGACAAACCGCGAGCACTAGGAAACTCTTATGAGCACTATCAAAAAAATCCTGTTGGCGATGCTGGTGATTGCCGCGATACTGGGCGGCCTGAGCCTGAAAGCCTGCAATGCAGTGCCCACGAGTATTGGTGACAGTGTGGCAGCACGCCCCATGCCCACCATTGACCAACCGCAACACCCTTACCTCAATGAATCCCAGCGCAGCAGCATGCATGGCGGTTCCTACAATCGTGACCTGAGTAGCTTTGCCGGTCCACTGGGTATTGATACCCGTACCGCCCATCGCGCCTTCAGTTCTATCGTCGGGGTCGCACCCAATATTGCCTTTGACAATGAGGGACGCCTGGTCACGGTCAGCCTGAAACTCAACACTATCGAGTTGCATTTGCTGGATCCCGAGACCCTGGAATCCCTCGCCATGTACGAGCTACCGCCAAAGGCCAGTTTCGACGACAACAGTGGCGGTGGTTACTTCCACCTGGATCAATACGGTCGCGCCCTGCTGGCTCCCTCCGATAACACCATCAAGATATTCGAGGTCGTAGAGGGCGACGGCGGGCTGCAGTGGCAGGTTGCCGAGAGCTACGACGTCAGTGAAGTACTACCTGAAGGCGCTAACATCCACGATGTGATTCCAGACTGGCAAGGCAATCTCTGGTTTGTCACCAGCAGTGGCCTACTGGGCTATCGCAACAAGGACAACGGTGAGTTTCACACCTACCAGATGCCAGCCGCTGGCGAAAAGATCCAGAACTCCTTTGGCATGGACGAAGAAGGGGTTTACGTAGTCTCCACCGACGCTCTGTACCAGTTCAAGATCAACCCCGATACCGGCGAGCTCTACCATACCTGGCGCGAAGACTATGACAATGGTGACGTGCAAAAGCCGGGCACCCTGTCCCACGGTTCCGGCACGTCCCCCACTCTCATCGGTGAAGACCTGGTAGCCATTGCAGACGACGGCCAACCCTTCACCAACATCATGGTGTACCGCCGCGGCGAACACATAGAAGGTGACCGGGTGGTGTGTAAGGTGCCATTGTTTGAATCAGGCAAGAGCGCCACCGAGAACTCACTCATGGTCTATGGCAATGCCATGGTGGTACAGAATGACTACGGTCACGTCTATTCAGGCAATGCGCTGGAAACATCGCCCGGCATTATGCGCGTGGACGTGCGCGAAGACCGCAGCGGCTGCGATGTCGCCTGGTATAACAAGGACATGCTGTCACAGTCCCTGCCACGTCTCTCCACCGCTACGGGTCTTGTGTACTTCTATACCTTCAAGAAACAACAGCCGGGCGACCTGTTCGGTGGCTGGTACCTGACTGCCGTAGACTGGGATACCGGTGAGGAACTCTGGGATCGCCTGATTGGCGCTGGCACCGGCAATATCATCGACCCGCTGTCCAGTGTGACTGCGCCTGTGGTTCTGGGGCCCAATGGTGGCGCCTATGTCGGCATTCGTACCGGTGTGGTCATGGCCAAGGATGCTGACTAGTTATTACAATGGCTGGACAAGACCGCCGAAACCGACGACGATAACATCAGCTTCATCATGCCCCTGCATCGCAGGCGAGGCTTCATCCATCCCGCAAACGCACCATCCCACCCATCATGCCGACATAGGCGGTACCGTCAGGACTGATACTGATAGACCCATAATGATTATTGAACAGCCAGCCAATACCCGTGAGTTGTTTAAATATCACCTCACCGGTTTCCACATCCAGTGCAGTGAAATACCAGGCGTGCAGATCCCCGGGATTGGCCTCATGAAGTGTGTACACATAGACCAGCCCCGTCGCCAGTGAGACCTTGGGTACCGCAGAGGGTGAAGTCACTTCGAGATTTTCCCAGGCCAGTTCACAACCGGAGCCATCCTCTGCCACATTGACCCGCGCCAGGCCCGGCTCCGACCGGGGAACGTTCCTGGGGCCGGAATAGCCGTAATTATTCTCAACGATCAGGCCGTTACCCACCACGGCCATAGAATTCTCACTGGTCCCGCGATCCGCGCGAAACACGGGCTGCTTGCACACCTGCTGACTGTCCGTCCGCACTCGCTGCGCATAGACCATCACATTGACCTGACCATCGGCGTTATCGGTCACTGCCACGTAATCGTTACCCATTAATGTGGGCGTGGTGCCAGAGCCGAAGCCCATGGTGCCCTCCTTCTGAGCCGATCCGCGATCATAGACCTCGCGCCATTGTTGCTCTATGGCGCCATCATGACCCTGACGAAAACTGTACATGGCGTGGTCGGATACCACGAAAACACCGTTTTCGCCGACCGCCAGCGCATTGTCTATGCCCTCCCTGCGGCCATCAACACCGAGCGCCCGGGCGCTTCCGGCACTACCGTCGGGAGCAATCATGCCCACCAGGCCGGCGCGGGTAATGAACCAGTAATTACCCTGCCAGTCTGGTATCACGTCGATGATATGGTGCGTTTCCCTGTGAACATCATTCAACACGCTAGCGACAGGAATCTTTTCATCCAGCAACCAGCGATACTCATCGCCATGGGACTGCAGCATCCACATCTGGATCTCCAGTTTATTGGTGGCCAGTAAAACCCTGTCTTTTTGATCCAGGTGAAAATAGACACCGCCACTGAATTTCTGCCCTATGGGCAGCCACCGGGTAATTACCTGGCGCGCCCGAATATCCAGGGTTTCAGGATCACGGGCTACCAGCGTCACCCCAAATGGCGATACACAGGTACCGACCATATTCCCCTTGCGGTCAAAACTCTGGGCGACACAACTGCCAGCTAACCGATGAAACTGGCGGCTACTAACCCGCATATCGCTACCCAGGGGGCCAGCCCAGGTATAGCTGTCACTCTGGGCAGCGTCGTTGTGCATACTGTTAACGCCTGCAGGCGCTAGAAAGGGGTGCTGCGGCCCAAGCTGGATAGTACCGGGAGCGACGGGACGGGCTCGCGCCGGTGTGCCGATAAAGGCCGGCACATCGGCAGAACCCGAAGGGGTGGGTGCATTGGGGTCACTGTTGATATAAAACCAGCCGGTAATCCCGAGAAGTATCAGCAGGCCTGAACAATAACCCAGAATTTTCATAACGAAATTACCCAGCGGTGACGACTGAAGAATTATAGACCGACCGTCAGATCACACACTATCAGTAACGCGCACTATCTGTAATAACCCACACCTACTCTGACAGTCAACGTGCGCGCTGATCAAGCGTCAATGTCCGCTTTACTTTATTGCGGTCGTTAAGATGACCTCAATTTCGCTTACTCAGAGGGCCGCAAACTGGTGAAAGCGTTAATAGCGAAAGACTGAAAATATGCCCGAGGGTTCCAGAAGGGGACGACCGCAACGAGTCGAGGCTGTGTGAAAGCTCCATCGCGAATTTTCTGATCGAGCGGAGAGTGGCCTCATTCGATTTTTGGCAGAGACTTTCCTTAATGAGACGGCACTCGCACACGATATTTGAAAAATTTCTGGCGTGTATTGCTCGCCCTTGGAGTTTTCACACAGCCTCAGTCGAAAGCGGAAGTTACCCTGGTCGAATAGTGCATCCAGCTAGCGTCGCAAATGTGCCAGTTGCGGTCTTAAGGAAAAATCGGTATCCAGCCCGACAGTATGAAACTCTGAGGGCCGCAAAGTTCTAGCAAGGGATATTTGCTCGAATGGGATCAGTAAGCTGTAATTCTTGGTACTGCTATTTACCTTTTCAGGTATTGGTCAAGTGGCACTAACAGATTGTCAGCACTGGTCATCTCTGCTGCCAGCACCTGCGCCGCTTGTATCATATCGGCCGACAAACCGCGGGTCGCTGTGATGTTCTGCCGCGCAGTGTTGCCGGTTGAACGGTCCAGTTCGACTGAAACCAATAGCAGCGCCAAGCCGGCAACCTTGTTTGGCTTTACCCCCTGGCCTCTAATATAGAGCATACCCAGATTGCCGATGGCGAGCCCATCACCCTGCACCGCTGCCTTACGATACCACTGATTGGCCTGGTAATAATCAACGGCTGTACCGCGACCGTTTTCATACATCACAGCCAAGTTAAATTGCGCGTTCGAATTGCCTTGCTCCGCCGATTTTCGATACCAGACAACCGACTCTTGCTCGTCTTTGCCGACCCCAATGCCCCGCTCATACATCAACGCCATGTTGAACTGGGCATCGGCATTGCCTGCTTCAGCCGCTTCACCAAACTCTTTCACGGCCAGCGGCAAATCGCCGGCTTGATAAGCGGCAACACCTTCATCCAAACCCCCCAAGGCGGGGTTACTCAGAATACTTACGAACAATGCACACAGAGCGAGTACTTTCATTACAGTTGAGTGATCCTTATAAATAGTGCCGAGAAGTGCGGGTACTTCTTATTGTATGATCCGCCAATAGCCACGTGTTATCCAGTGGTATTGTCCGCTTCCCGCAAAAATGGGCTGTGCTATGGGCCGTTTGGCCCATGCGGTCTGAGCGGCATCTTTGCTACGGTTAATTCTCCTGATCAACCCTGCACTGATGGTGGCCATTTTGAATGATCGGTTACTTGATCTGTTTTAGTTGTTACATGTTTCTTCGTGGCAATGGCCAAGCCGAAACGAATTGTCCGCCATCGGCGGATCAAAGGAGAGTGCATGAAAAAAATAGTGGCGCAGCTTGCCTTCACCACCGTATCCCTTTTCATCGCCGCTGTCAGCCAGGCGCACGGCCCCGCGGGTACCGGCGTATTTGCCAAGGCCGATTCCGCCGAAACTGTGTTTACCAACCCGGCGGGAATGTCGAGACTGGCTGACACACAGATGACGCTGAATGGCATACTGGCGGTGAATCTATCCAAGTTTGAGGTGGATGAAAACAAAACCACCGTGGATGGCGGCGATCCAAGGAAGCCCGATCCCGCCATGATTCCGTCTTTCTATTACTCCCGCCAGTTCCAGGACAACTGGCACTTCGGCTATTCCCTGAATGTGCCTACCGGATTCGGCGCCAGTGACGGCCCCAACTGGGCCGGTCGTTATTACAGTGACCGCTCATCCCTGGTTTATCTCGCTCTGAGCCCCGCCGTGGCCTACGAGTTCAACGAAAACCTATCGCTGGGTGCTGGTGTCCGTATCATGTATACCGATGTGAGTATCTTAACCAAGGTAAATAACAACCTGATCGGCGACCGGGATGAGGATGGCAGAGTGAAGGTGACGGCTGATGGCGTGGGATACGGGGCTACACTCTCCGCCCTTTACTCATTTTCGCCAGACACCCGCATCGGCTTCATCTGGAGCTCGCAGGTGAATATCGACATAGACGCGGATGTGAATTTCCGCGATGTGCGGCTACCCGCCGAGATCATTGATGACCTGCAAAGCCAGGACATCAAGGTCGCCGACAACGTCCCCATGACCGCCGGCGCGGGCCTCTACCATCGCCTGCAGAATGACTGGGATTTTACCGTGGACGTGCTGTGGGTAGAGTTTTCCAAGTTCGGGGCTACCAGCGTGTCACTTGAGCGAGGAGACTTGCAGCTGCCCAAAGGCCTGTATAACGACTTTTTTACGGTCATGGCGGGGACCAGCTGGCCTATCAATGCAAAAATGCGGGGCTCAGTTGGGGCGGTGTGGGTGCAGAAGCCGATGGATGAGGATGTGCGCAGTTTTGGAATCGCCCTGGACGAAACGTGGGGTATTGGTGCGGGCTTTACCTATAAACTGGACAATGGCAATGACATTGAATTTAGCGTTGATATTCTCGATACCGGCAACGCCCCCATCGACACGGGTTATTCCCTGACCAGAGGTCGTGTAGCGGGTGAGTCCAAGAACCCCTACGCCTTACTTATCGATTTTACCTATAACTGGCGGTAATCGCTCCGGTACGCCAACAGGCAAGAGACTTTGTCGAGCCGGAATTGCTGGCGAGCTAACGACCGGAGTGAGTCGAAAGCGTGATTTGCCGCGATCCCTGCGTTTACGACCGCTCCTGCGCCGATAGCGGTCATCCCGAGCACCCTGGAGGCATCCTCTGGGGGTCTCGAACGTGCCATGAACGGTCATTAGCTCAAGCTGGCTCAGCGCGTGAAAGCGAAAACAGCTAAAGACCTCCTTCGCCTAATTAAGGGACGTAAGCTCTGTGATATGGTTTTAGGCCGCTGTCGACACAACGGCCCTTACCAGTCCAGCGCGAAGCTGAACATCAAGTGATCGCCTTCCA
>CBDTVJ010000163.1:0-8298 GCA_965363655.1 uncultured Halieaceae bacterium
TATGGCTGGGGTGGCAGGATTCGAACCTGCGAATGCTGGGATCAAAACCCAGTGCCTTGCCGCTTGGCGACACCCCAATCAATCTCTCGGGTTAGACTAAAACCGTTGCAATGGGCGACTCATTTACGCCCTTTGCCAGAATGCAATTACACTGCTGTGGTAGCTGTTTCCGGGCTGCTGCGGCTTGCGCCGCTGTAGCGAAGCTGGCGAATACACAGGCTCCGGTACCGGTCAGTCTGGCCTCCGCAATATTACCCAACAATTTCAATGCTTTATCCACTTCGGGGTGGATTTGCCTGACAAGTTGCTGACAATCGTTACGGTGGTCCCCCTCAAAAAAGGCCGCCATTTTGATGGGGAAGGAGTTGCGTGTCAATTGCTGGTGGGAAAATATTTCAGCAGTGGACACATGGCAGGCCGGCACCAGGATCAGGAACCAGCGCTCCGGGAGCTCTACCGGGGTGAGGATTTCGCCCACGCCCTCCGCCCAGGCGCTGTGGCCACCGACAAAAACGGGAACATCGGCGCCCAGCGTGGCGCCCAGTTCCTGCAATTGCAGTGGCGGCAGGCCCAGGCCCCACAGGTGATTCAAGGCCAGCAGGGTAGTTGCAGCATTGGAGCTGCCGCCACCCAGGCCACCGCCGGTGGGGATGTGTTTATCCAAAGTTATCTCGGCTCCCAGAGAGCCGGACTGCAGCAGGCGGGCCGCGCGTACCACCAGGTTATCCTCTGCCGGAATACCGATATCGCTGCCCAGAAGTGTAATTTTTCCACTATTGTCCGCAGTAAACTGCATCTGGTCTCCCCAATCCAGTAGCTGGAACAGGGTTTGCAGCTCGTGGTAGCCATCCGGTCGCCGACCTGTGATATGCAGGAACAGGTTGAGCTTGGCGGGCGACAGCAGGGACAGGGTGGGGGACATCAATGGCCTTCGACATGCCACTGGCGAATGATCAGCCGCACGCTGGTGCCGTTTCGCTGGATGTCCAGCCGGGTGGGCAGAACGAATTGCTGGAACTTCTCATATTTTCCGTAGTGTATTTCCCAGCTGTCCTGTTGCAGCTTGCTCAGGAGTTGCGTCTGCGGATCGAGTTCCAGGGCCTCAATCGGGTAAGCGGGAGATGGTATCCCCTTGAGCCAGTAAGGAAGGGCCGCCAGGGGGAGCTCCCAGCCGGTGTTCTCCTTAATAGCCCGGGGAGAGGAGATGTCCACTGTCCGGTGTTCTTCTCCGCGGTAAATGTCGAGCTGCAGGCCATCGCTGTGAATCGTTGTGGCGCCAACGCCCAGTGGGCCGCGCAGTTCCAGGTGGGTTTGTTGCTCCTGCTGGCGCCAGTTGAGGGTGGCAGATTCAGAGGCGGTGCTGGAGCGCAGGGCCAGTTTGCCGCTGGCCGACCAGTGCTGCAGCAACTGTACGGTCTCCTTGTGCGCAGCCCAGCCAGCGGATGTAACTTCACGCCTGTCTGGTCCGGCACAGGCCGTGAGCAACAACAGCATACAAATTACGGGGTACCTGCCCGAACGCATGCTAGGGGGGCGTCCCGGCCTTGGTATCATGCGCTGTTGTATCGCCCGTTAACTCCACGCCGAGACGTTCCAGGGTGCTGCGCAAAACTACGTGATCCGGGTCACGCAGGGCGGCGCCCTGCCAGATGGTCATAGCGGCATCGGTCTTGCCGGCGGCCCACAGCACTTCACCCAGGTGGGCGGCGACCTCTCCATCGGGAAAATCTGCGTAGGCGCGGGTCAGGTATTCAATCGCTTCGTCGTAGTTGCCCGTGCGATAGAGCACCCAGCCCATACTGTCGAGAATGGCGGGCTCGTTCGGTTGTAACTCCAATGCACGGCTAACCAGTTGCAGTGCCTCATCGTAGCGTTCCGTGCGATTGGCAAGGGTATACCCGAGGGCGTTGAGCGCGGTAGTGTTGTTCGGGTCAGCTGCGATTATGGCGCGTAGATCCCGTTCCATGGCGGGCAGCTTGTCGACCTGCTCATAGAGCATCGCGCGGGTGTAGAGCAGGGCGGTGGAATCCGGCCTGGCGGCCAGGCCCTGGTTGAGTGTCTGGATAGCGGTATCGGGTAACCCTGATTGCGCCAGTAAGTCGGCCTCCAGCCCGTACAACTGCTCATTCAGTTCGGGGAAATTCTGGCGTTGTTCAGCAAAGACGGCCTGTACTTCTGCGGTTTGCCCCTGTTCGAGCAGCAGTTGACCAATGCGGCTGTTAGCGGGCATGAATTCCCTGCTATTGCCAACCTCCTTGTAAAAGGCAATTGCCGCGGGCGTTTCGCCCCTGTCTTCGGCGATACGCCCGAGGTAGTAGTTTGCTTCATCCACTCGTTGTTGCAGTGCCAGCAACTGGCGCAGGTAGGCGTTGGCGGCAATTGGGTCATCCATTTCGCGGTTGATCAGGGCAAGGGAAAACAACAAATCCCCATCGCGTGGTGATTGGGCTGATAAAATCTCAAACTGTTCCCGGGCAGCTTCTATGTCTACTGCAGTCAGGAGCCTGGCATATTTCAGGCGTAGCGGCTGGTTTTCCGGGTCATCCTTGAGTACCCGTTGTATCCGCGCAAAAGGTTTTTTCGCTTTCTGGTTTACCAGAATCTCCGCCTCCAATATCAGGGCTGTAAGCTGCGCGGGTTCCAGCTCAAACAATTGGTCGAGTTTCCCCAGTGCCTGCTCGTACTCTTGCAGTTCGGTGTACAGCAGGGCCTGGGTAAGCATCAACTCGGTGTTTTCCGGGAACTCTTGCGCCAGGTCATCGATGCCCTTGGTCAGTTCTGCGCGCTGTTGTTCGTCCAGGTGTTGAAAGCCATTGAGCAGCGCCGGGAAGCGCGGCGATTTGCCTGCCCGTTCCACCCGCGCCAGTAGCGGCAGCGCTTCCACGGTACTGCCCTCTCGCACCAGCAATGCGGCAAGGGTGCTGTTGGACTCTATGTTGTCCGGATCGAGCTCAACCCAAAGTTGTGCTGCTTCCAGGGCCTCTTGATCGCGCTTCAGGTACTGGCTTAGGTGAGTTGTGTGGGCGCTGACACCGGGATCCCGCAATACCGGCGCCAGCGCCGTGTACTCTCTCAGCGCCACGTTGTACTCGCGGCGGCGCAGGGCAAATTCCGCCAGTAGCAAGGGGTAGACGCTATCGTCGGGGAAAGCCCTTTCAGGAATCTCGACAGCAGTATCGGTGCTATTGCTATCCTGGACAGCGGCAGTATCTGGCGCTGGTTCAGTGACTGGCGAGGAACTGGCGCAGGCATTTAGCAGCGCGCAGGCAAAGGCGAGGAGTATAAAGCGCGACATTTTGGTCTGGGGCGAGGCAATCCGGCGATGAGACAGGCTTTATGATGACACAGACGAACGGTGAAACCCACTGCGTGGCTCGCAGGGGGGTAATGCCCGTTAATGGAGCGGCTACATCATCGCTGTCATTTGTCAGCTAACTTGTTAAAATCAAGGGAATTTTTCACCAGATGTGCTAAAGTTCGGCCGTTTTTTCAGAGGTCGTTTTTAAGTGGTCAATCCTATGGGTTGAGACCCGCCGCAGCATACCTTGGAGTCAGCAACCGTCGACATGAACTTGATCGCTTTGGGAATCAGCCACAACTCGGCCGCCGTGGAAGTGCGCGAGCGCGTGGCTTTTGCGCCCGAGCAGGTCAGCGAAGCCCTGGTGGATGCCTGCGAAGCGGTTAAGGTGGAAGAGATTGTTATTCTGTCGACCTGTAATCGCACCGAGCTTTACGCCATTGCACCCGAAGGCAGCAACCTGGCCGACAAGGCGCTGGAACTGATCGACTGGATGGCCAATTACCATCACCTGTCCGCCCAGGAATTACACCAGTGCGCTTACCACCACGAGTCCGCGCACGCCCTGCGTCACCTGGTGCAAGTGGCCAGCGGCCTTGATTCCATGGTGCTGGGTGAACCGCAGATATTCGGGCAACTGAAATCTGCCTATGCTGTGGCCGGGGAGGCGGGCAGTGTGGGTAGTGAATTTGGACGCCTGTTTCCACGCATATTCTCTATTGCCAAGCGTGTGCGTACTGATACAGCGATTGGCGAAAACCCTGTTTCTGTGGCCTACGCCGCTGTGAACCTGGCCGGGCATATTTTCTCGGACCTGAGCCAGTGCAACGCCTTATTGGTGGGTGCCGGGGAAACCGTCGAACTGGTTGCCCGTCACCTGATTGAAGCGGGTGTGAGTCGCATAGTGATCGCCAATCGGACCTTGGGCCGGGCCCGGGAGTTGGCGCAGCAATTCGGTGCCGAAGCCGTGTTACTGGCGGAGATACCGGATCAGCTAAGGGATGCGGATATCGTCATTACCTCCACCGCCAGCCAGTTGCCAATCCTGGGTAAGGGCGCAGTGGAGCAGGCCCTGAAAGTGCGCAAGCACCGACCTTACCTCATGGTGGATATCGCCGTACCCCGGGATATCGAATCACAGGTGGGTGAGCTGCGGGATGTGTATTTGTATAGCGTTGACGACCTGCGCGAGATCGTCGACCAGAATATGCTCAGTCGTCGCAGTGAGGCCTGCAAGGCGGACCTGATTATTGACGAGGGTGTTCGCCTGTATGTGGAAGAAATGCGCAGCCTCGGTGCTGTGGACGCGGTGAAAGAGTACCGGAATATGGCCGAGCAGTTGCGCGAGCAAGAACTGCAGCGCGCCCAGCGTGCCCTGGCCCGGGGGGAGGACCCTCAACAGATTATGGCCCGTTTGGCCCGCGCTATTACCAATAAACTGATTCATGCACCCACTGCCGGCTTGAAGCAGGCCAGCGCGGAAGGTCGACAGGATATTCTGCACAGCGCCTATAAACTTCTGGGCCTGGGTGGCGAGACACCCGACCCATCCTCTGGTGGGGCAGATTCCGCTGCCGACGAAGATTTCGAACTGCCCACGCCAACCGTTGAAACCACCAGACGAACCCTGCAATGAAAGCATCACTTGTCACCAAGCTGGAAACCCTCACTGACCGGCACGAAGAGGTATCGGCGCTGCTCGGTGACAGCGAAACCATTTCTGACCAGAATAAATTCCGCGATCTGTCCCGGGAATATTCCGAGCTGGAGTCTGTGGTCTCCTGCTATGCCGACTACACCCAGGTGCGGTCTGATCTGGATGAGGCCGAACAGATGTTGGGCGATAGCGATCCGGATGTGCAGGAAATGGTGCGTGAGGAGCTGGAGACAGGGAGTGAGCGACTGGCAGTCCTGGAAGATCAGCTGCAGACCCTGCTGTTACCGCGTGACCCCAACGACTCCCACAATGTGTTCCTGGAAATTCGTGCCGGTACCGGCGGTGATGAAGCGGCTATCTTTGCCGGTGACTTGTTTCGCATGTATTCACGTTACGCCGAGAGCCAGCGCTGGAAGATTGAAGTCTTGTCTGAGCGGTCAGGGGATCACGGCGGGTATAAGGAAATCATTACCCGCGTTGAGGGCCGGGATGTCTACGCCAACCTGAAGTTTGAGTCTGGCGCGCACCGCGTGCAGCGCGTACCGGAAACCGAGTCACAGGGGCGCATCCATACCTCGGCCTGCACTGTGGCGGTAATGCCCGAGGCGGAAGCGGTGGATGAAATCGAAATCAACAAGGCCGACTTGCGCGTCGATACCTATCGCGCCTCAGGCGCCGGTGGCCAGCATGTGAATAAAACCGACTCTGCCGTGCGCCTTACCCACTTGCCCACCGGGGTGGTGGTGGAGTGCCAGGACGAGCGCTCCCAGCACAAGAACCGTGCGCGGGCTATGTCTCTGCTGCAGGCCAAACTGCTGACCAGCGCCCAGGACAAGCAGGCCGATGAGCAGGCCGCAACCCGCCGTAACCTGGTGGGTACCGGCGATCGCTCAGACCGCATTCGCACGTACAATTTCCCCCAGGGGCGACTGACCGACCACCGCATTAACCTGACGCTCTACAAGCTGGCGGAAGTCTTGGAAGGTGAAATTGATGCCGTCATCGGGCCGCTGCGCCACGAGTACCAGGCAGATCAATTGGCGGCAATGGCCGACAGTTAATGGCCACGGTACAGGAGTTGCTGCACGCGGGCAGTGATCTGTCGACAGACAGTCCCAGGCGCGATGCGGAAATTCTCCTGGGTTACTGCCTCGAAAAAAATCGCACCTGGCTTTATACCTGGCCCGAAAAAGAGGTGTCTGCGGAACATGCGGCAAAGTTTGAGCATCTGCTGGAACAGCGCCGCGAGGGTGTGCCTGTCGCCTATCTTATCGGTGAAAGGGAGTTCTGGTCCCTGTCTTTGTCAGTCAACCCGGCCACACTTATTCCGCGTCCTGAAACAGAAACCCTGGTTACATGGGCATTGGAACTGGAGTTGCCCGCTGCTGCGGCGGTTTTGGATCTTGGCACCGGTTCCGGTGCGATTGCACTGGCGCTGGCGAGCGAGCGTCTGCACTGGCAGGTGAAGGCAGTGGACTCCAGCGCTGAAGCCCTGGAGGTTGCCTGTGCCAATGGGCTGGCAATGGCTTTGCCGCAGGTAACTTTTAAACAGTCTGATTGGTACCAGGGGCTCGCCGGTGAGCGGTTTGACCTACTGCTGGCCAACCCGCCCTATATCGACGCGGATGATCCGCACCTGGCGCAGGGTGACCTGCGTTTCGAACCCCGCTCGGCGCTGGTGGCGCAGGACAATGGCCTGGGCGATCTCGTCCATCTGGTGGCAGGCGCTCCCGCCCATCTGATGGAGGGGGGTTGGCTGCTGCTGGAACACGGTTATGAACAGGGACCTGCAGTGCGGGCCATGCTATCAGGGGCGGGCTTCACCGCAGTGGGCACGCGAATGGATATGGCAGGACAGGAGCGAATTACAGGAGGTCGCTGGCATGCTGAGTGACGCGCAACTGATGCGCTACAACCGCCAGATACTGTTGCATGATTTCGACATTGCGGGACAGGAGCGCCTGCAGCAGTCGCGCGTGCTGGTAGTTGGCCTCGGTGGATTGGGTTGCCCCGCGGCGCTGTACCTGGCTGCGGCGGGTGTCGGGAGCCTGGTGCTGGTCGATGGCGACCAGGTGGAACTGGGTAACCTGCAGCGTCAGATAGCCCATGGTGATGCAGACATTGGCGTCAACAAGGCACGCTCTGCCGCCGCTGCCATCACCGCGCTGAATCCGCAAGTTGAGTTGGAGATCCTCGAGGAAGCCCTGACCGAGGACGCCATGCCTGCCCTGGTGTCGCGGGTCGACCTGGTGCTGGATGCCACGGACAATTACCCGGCGCGTTTTGCCCTGAATCGCGCCTGTATCGCCCATGCCATACCATTGGTGTCGGGTGCCGCAGTACGCAGTGAGGGGCAGCTGGCGGTGTACGATCCCGCCCGGGGTGGACCCTGCTACCGCTGCCTGTATAGCGAAACCGATGCAGACACCGCCCTCAGTTGCAGTGACAGTGGGGTGCTGGCGCCGCTGGTTGGCGTCGTAGGCTCGATGCAGGCAATGGAGGCCATCAAGGTCCTGTCGGGCTTTGGCGAGCCATTGCGCGGCAAGCTGCTGCTGATGGACCTGAGGACTATGGATATTCGTCGACTCGAACTTCTGGCGCGCGCGGATTGTCCGGCCTGCGCTCACTTGCAAACATGAGCTTGGCCCATCGTCTTTTTCAGGGCTTGCTGCCCCCGGACTGGTTCAGGGCAGTGGCTTTTGTAGTGTCTTGTGCAGGCGCCAGAGCAGCACAATACAGCTGAGGGCAGTACCGATAATCATGCTCTTCCAGAACCCCACGGTACCCTCCAGCGGGTCTGCCGCCGTCATAATCCCCAACCAGTAGCCCAGCGGCAGGGTAATCAGCCAGTAGGCGGAAAACAGCACGACGAAGGGAAAGAGGGTGTCCTTGAACGCCCGCAGCACGAAGGTTGCGGTGATCTGGCTGGCATCGATAAGGATAAACAGAGCCGCCAGTTTGATCAGGGTGATGGCCATACCGTGGATGGCGGTATCGTCGGTGTAGGCCGATATGATAAGTGCGGGCGCGGATAACAGTGACACCATGCAGACCAGTCCTGCCAATAGCGTGATCGATGCACCGCAGGTAATTGCCAGTTTGACTGCAGCCTTGTCGCCACCACCGATGGCGTGCCCCACGCGGGTAGCCAGGGCGGAACCGATACTGATCAGAAACATATAGGCCACGTCCCAGACGTTAAAGGCGATCTGGTGAGCGGCCATGGCGGTATTGCCCAGGGTGGCGATGAGCAGGGCAATGATCGAGAACACGGCGACTTCAAGAAAGAATGACAGCCCCATTGGCACCCCCAGCGCGCAAATCTGCCGTATGGCATTAAAGC
>CBDTVJ010000164.1:0-8298 GCA_965363655.1 uncultured Halieaceae bacterium
GCCGTGTTGCGCAGGTTATAACCACCTGAGCGGTAACCCAGGGTCCAGTGACCGTACAGCATTGCGTTATCTGACAAGGCGTAGGTAGCGCCTGCTTTGGGTGACCAGCTGTTCCAGTCTTTATCATCCGAAAAATCGATGGGGCAGGTACCCTCCAGCACGTTGCAGGGCGCATTGGTATTGAGTGGCGCCGAAGCGATATCTGCCTTCTTTTTCTCATAGGTATAACGCAGGCCTGCGTTCAGGGTCCATGCCTCGTTCAGGTCGTAGTCAACACAGTTGAACCAGGCATAGGTGTCTACCGTGTACTTGCCACCGCCATCAATTGCTCGGTGTGCCGGGGTTGCCAAGGCCATTGGTGTGGCTCTATACGGCTGATGCGAGAGTCTGAGGACTTTCAGGATTTTATTGAGCTAAGCCGGCAGGGTAGGGTTCACACTAAATTTGTTTGTCCCCTATTTGTCCCCTATTTGTCCCCCTATTTTTTTGCAAATTAGCAAATTTATGTTTACATTGATCCTTCGGCGATGGTATCCGCTAAATAACTGAAAAAGAAGAACAAAGTTTGTTTATAGGCGCAAGGGTGAGTTGCTTCGAATGAGACTGGTGGTAGAGGGCCGGACGCCTAGCCATGTGGCGTGGATAGCGCACCTGGTACTTGTCAGCCAATTGGCATCAGCCGGAGACGAAGCACGCGCTCCGGAAGAAGTCATCGTCTTCGCGCAGAAGCGCGAAGAATCTTTGCAGCAAGTGCCCATCGCCGTTTCCGCGCTCAGCCGCGCGACAATGGAGGCGGCCGGCGTCAACTACATTGCCGACGTGGCACGTCTGGTGCCCGCGCTGGAAGTGCAGTCCAACGTCAACTCTTTGCAAAGCAGCTTCCGCATTCGGCGAGTCGGCACCCTGGGCAATATTCCGACCTTCGAGCCCGCCGTGGGCGTGTTCATCGATGGGGCCTTCCGCTCGCGCTCGGTATTTGCCATGAGTGAACTCTTCGATCTGGAACGCGTTGAAGTGCTGCGGGGCCCGCAGAGCACTCTCTACGGCAAGAATACCTCTGCAGGCGCGATTGGCATCTACACGCGGGCACCCGGTGAAACTCTCGAAGGCGGCGCTGAACTGAGCGTGGGCAATGTGGAAGGCGGGCAAGATGCGCCGATTGTAAATTTCAAAGGTGGTCTGAGCGGCCCGTTGACGACAAACCTCGCCGGCAGCATTGCCGGCGCGGTGACCCGGCAGGACTACATCATTGACAGCGCAGTTGCCGGCGGGGGTGCCGAGTCAGATGAAATAGACCGCTACGCGCTGCGCGGACAGCTTCAGTGGCGGGCAACAGACCGTTTGCAGCTGCGGGCTATCGCAGCAACTGCACAGGAAAATAGCGACCGTGCTTCGGAAGATCTGTTTTACGATCCTGCAGGCTTCGTCAGCAACACCATTTTGCCGACGTTTCAGGCCGCCGGGATCAGCGGCACCTGCACGGACAACGATCCACACAATCGGCAGACCTGCCTGCGCCGGGCAAGAACCACCGATCTGGAAACCTATGAGGTAACACTACTGGCGGACTACGCCCTGGATGGCGGTTTGACCCTGTCGTCTGTCACGTCGTGGGACTATTACAAACTCAAGGCCACGTACGATGACGTCGCTCAGGTATTGGCGCCGATCCTGAAGGTTCACGACAATGAGAAGACAAGCTCGCTACAGCAGGAACTGCGCCTGGCCTCCGCGGGAGGGGAAACTATCAACTGGCTTCTCGGTGCGTTTTACTACACCAATGACTTTAAGCGGGGCGACGGAGGCGATTCACCGGTCTTCCTATTCGACACTTTGAGTGACGATCCGACGGTTGCTGCCGTCAATCAGTCGCGGTTCGGTACACCGTTTCCGCTGCCCGCCGCGACTCAAGGCCAGTTTGGCTTTCTCGATGCAAAGCTGGATACCGACTACTACGCGGTCTACGGTCACACCACCTACGCTATCAACGGCCAGTTCAGTGTGACGGGCGGGCTGCGCTGGCAGCACGAAGGCAAGGACGGCAAGCTTGTCCAGTCCACCAACGACCCGTCGCCCAGTCTCATTTCCTTGCTGCTGTCACCGGCCAGTGTGAGCGGTGACCTGGATCGTGACACGGACAAGCTGACCTGGTCGGTATCGCCCCAGTGGTTCGTCACCGACGCCACCATGCTCTATGCAACCGCTGCCAGTGGTTTCAAATCCGGGGGCTTCAACGTGGGTTTCGGCGGCCTGCCCCTCGACGATCGGGAATTCGATGACGAAGAAAGCATGAATTATGAGTTCGGCGTGAAATCCGGCCTCTGGGGTGACCGGCTTCGTGTAGCTGCCACCGTCTTCTTTACGGAATATGATGACTATCAGGACGCCGCTTTTGTTGGCGGCCAGTTTTCCGTGGGCAACGCCAAGAAAGTGGAAGTGAAAGGTTTTGAGGTGGAAGGCACAGCGCTGGTAACGGACAAACTCCGCCTCGATCTTAGCGTGTCCTATGCTGATCTCACCTACGAAGACAATCCGGCAGGCCTGTGCTATCCAGGCCGCGTGCCGGACAGCCCCTCCGTGCCGGGCGCCTGCGTGCTCGATGGCGAACATCCGATCAACGCACCGCCATGGAAAACCCACTTGGGCCTCACCTACGAACAACCGGTGAGCTGGGGTGATGTTTACGGCCGCGTCGACTGGTCGTGGACCGACGACTACAACACCAGCTTCTCCGGGGACCCGCGACTAACGCAGGGCTCCTACAACTGGGTCAACCTGCGTACGGGAACGCGCTGGGACAATTTCGAGCTGGTTTTCTGGGTGGAGAACCTCACGGACGCGACTGTCGTTAATCTGGACGCGGTTTTGAGTCTATACGCCGGTGACGGCAGCTATCAGAGTTACTTGCAGGCGCCTCGATCCTACGGGATCAGCTTTCGCGCCATGCTATAGCGAGATCCGCCAAAAAGAATAGTTGGGTGCGAGGCGTAATCCCAAGGTGGGTGCCTTTTTCTTGCGTAATATCAGTTTTTTTCGATATATAGTAGGCTAGGTTAACAAGTGCTAGTTACCCTAAATCTAATATTTGCGAGTGCTGATGGAAGCGCAAGAACCGACAATTCCCATTCTCCGCACCAAGCTGCACCGGCCCGCTCTGCCGAAGGACCTCGTGCGCCGGGATGCTTTGCGTCAACGGTTTGCCGAGAGCGTTGATCAGCCGCTGATACTGGTCTCAGCACCGGCGGGTTACGGCAAGAGTATCTTTGTCAGTGACTGGCTCGAGAGCCGCGCTGGTGCCGCAGCCTGGCTGTCGCTTGACGAGATGGACTGCGATCTCCGGGTGTTTTTGAATTATGTGGTGGCCGCGGTACAAACCGTCGTTCCCTGCGCTTTCAGCGACACACTGGCTAATCTTCGGGCAAATGAACTCGCGCCCGTGCCGATTCTTACTCGAAGTCTTGGCAGCGATTTTGAGGAACTCGAAGAGCCCCTTGTCCTCGTGTTGGACGACTATCACTGCATCAGCGAACCGGTCATTCACAAACTGGTGGATAATTTTCTGAAACACCCGCCCCCGCGACTGCAGTTGGTCCTCATCACGCGGTATGATCCGCCGATATCGCTGGGTGCGCTACGAGCCCATAACGCGTTGACAGAAGTACGCATGCGGGACCTGATATTCACGCCGGCAGAAACCGGAGCCTTCCTCGAACAGGCGACGGGCGAGAGATTTTCCAGCACCGCGCTCGAGAATTTGTATAAAAGTTCCGAGGGGTGGGTCGCCGCACTGCGTCTTGCCGTCCTGGCGGTGCAACACCGTAGCGACGCAGACGCGTTTCTGCGCCAGTTCGATTGTAACGTGCGCGAGGTACAGGACTATCTGTTGCAGGAAGTCCTGTCGCAGCAGTTGCCCGCCACGCTCGATTGTCTTTGCCGGACCTCGATCCTCAACCGGTTCTGTGCGCCATTGTGCGAGGTCATTGGCACGGGTCAGGGTGATAAGGACGCGGGTCACCTCGATGGTCTCACCTTTATTAGATTGTTGGAGGATTCGGGCCTGTTCAGCGTGGCGTTGGATGCGTCCGGTGAGTGGTACCGCTACCACCATCTTTTTCAGGAACTGCTGCAACGCCATCTCCTGGCGCGCCTGGCCCCGGATGAGATTGCCGGCCTGCATCGGTCTGCGGCGGCCTGGCTCGAACAGCACGGTTGGCTCGAGGAGGCGATTCACCACACGCTGCAGGCCGACGGGGCAGCACAGGCCGGTCGCTTGATAGTACGTCACCGCAACGAAATCCTGAACGAGGAACAGTGGGATCGTCTCGAGCGTTGGCTGCATCTGCTGCCGGCGAAGATCATCGAAGAGGATCCCGAACTGATAGTGCTGCAAGTCTGGTGCCTGCAGAACCAGGGCCGCTATCCCGAAGCGTTTAGCATGCTCGACCGGCTCGAAGAACTGCTCACAGGTGAACAGTCGTCCCCGGCGATAGAGCGTCTGTGCGGTGCCGTCCACGCCCTGCGAAGCCAGCAGGCATGCGCGAAAGGCCAGGGCGAACGCGCGCTGCAACACACCGAGAAGGCCCTGAGCCTGCTGCCGGCGGATTGTCTGAGCGAGCGCGGCTATGCCCTCGTTTATCAGGCCTGCGCCCATCAAATGTGCGGTGACCTCGAGCTGGCGCGCAAAGCAACTTACACCTACCTCGCTGACACCTCGCTGCCGTTGGGGACCTTCCAGGCCCGGTTGGAAAGGTCGCAGTGCTTTGTGGACTGGATTGCTGCTGATCTGACGTCACTGCGCCTGTCAGTCCGGCGGTACCGGGAGCTGACCGAGAAGCTCGTGTTGCCGGAGAGTACTTTATACTTACACTATTTATTCGGCATTCTCGATTATCAGCTGAACAGCCTGGCACAAGCCGAAAGGTCCCTCCGTTTAAACGTCATCACAGCTCAGTCGCCGCACGTGGAAATTCACACCGAGAGTGCCTTGGCCCTCGCGTCGGTGTATCAGGCAAGCGGTCGTGCCGAGAAAGCCCGCGAGACAGTTACACAGGTATGTGAGCATCTATTGGGAGTCGGGAACATCCGCTTACTGCGGCGTGCGCAGGCCTATCTGGCGGACCTCGCAGTGCGGCAGGGACGACTCTCAGAAGGCCTGGCATGGGCGAAGGGATTTGATCCGGAACCCTTCGAGGCCAACCATCGTTTTTACGAGCCCCGATTGACTCTGGCCAAAGTGCTGATTGCACAAGGCGACACCACGAACCTGGAGAGCGCCGCCGCGCTCCTGCAACGCCTGCAGGCGTTCTATGAGGGAATTCACAACACCCGGTTTTTGATCGAAGTGCTTGCCCTGCAGGCGCTGGTATACGCTGCGCAAGGGGACGAATCAACCGCACGCGAGCTATTGACCAGGGCGGTCCGTCTCGCGCAGCCCGGCGGGTTTATTCGCCTGTTTGTCGATTTGGGTCCTGCACTCGACGGTTTGCTGAATGGCCTGGACCTGGATGCAGAGGGGCTGCGCTACGTCGGTCAAATCCTCAGTGCTTTCGGTGAGGATGGGAAGACCCAAACGGTCGAGGCCCTTGACCACGCCTTGACCAGGCGCGAAGTCGAAATCCTCGGCCTGCTCGCGGATGAGATGAGCAACAAGCAGATTTCAGACCAGCTCTGCATCTCTGCGGCGACGGTAAAACGTCACACCGAAAACATCTACCAGAAACTCGGCGTACACGGTCGCCGCAAAGCCGTTGCCAAGGCCGTGGAGCTCACCATTATTCAAACTGGCTGACCCCTCAGCCCTCCAGTACGATTTCCCCCGCATGACCGGACACCCCCCTGTACCAGTCCCTGCGTGGCTTACCCGCCGCAGGGCATTTCCCATGAAATGGCCTGAATTACGCGGCTTTGCTCCTAAACTCGTTGGGTGGATCGCCTGTCCATTGCTTGAACGCACGCGAGAATGAAGATATATCTGCAAATCCAAGCATGTAACTGATTTCTTCTAGTGGCATGTCTTTGTCCAGAATGTATTTCTCAGCAAGTGCTCGGCGAACCTCTAACAGAAGAGCACGAAAGTTGGTGCTTTCGTCGGCCAGCCTGCGCTGCAGTGTCCTGCTACTCATGAATAGAAGCTTTGCCACAGCATTTTTATCCGGTGTACCTGATGGCAGCGCATCGACAATGGCCCGCTTCACGCGGGAAACGAGATCGGAACTGCTGAAATCCTTGATCATGCTATCGAGTATCTGGTCATTGACTGTAGCCAGTTCCCGATTGGCGTCGGTGAAGGGGAGGTGGCATCTGTGGTCCCGAAAGATATGCGCGAAGATTTCTCGTCAAACACCAGTGGACAGCGAAACACACCAAAATGGTCTCCCAGTTCTTTGGGTTCCGGGTAGGTAAAGGCGACTTCAATCGGGTCAAGGGTCCCAGCATGCCCGGATCTGCACAGATCGAGCACGATGGACATCCTGGCATCTTCAATGATGCGGGTCGCCTGATGGTCTGTAAGTGTCTCGTCACATAGAAATTGGATAGGGTCCGCCGTTTCTACAATCGAGAAGACCAGGCTCGAGTTCAACACACTTTCATAACGGCCCAGCCTGTGTAGTGCTTCCATGAGAGTGGAACTGGACAGGAAGGTGACGCCAAGCGCGTTTAGATCCAGCGGTGTGTAAAACTTCATAGCCTCGAGGCCGATATTTGGATTATTTGTTATCGCCGCTGCTTCGACCCAGGCATTGCAGACTGAAGAAAATGGATAACGCCCACGCGGTTCATGGACCAGGGAAGGATCTAAGCCGTGCTTCTTGAATAAAGACTCCGCATCAACTTTGTGCGCGTCAAGGAGACGCCAAAGAATTCGCCCGATCGATGCCAGTAAGCTCCCCTGCATATAGACATCTCCGAGCGGCAACCCTGATAAGACTAATAATTGTGGCGGAATAGATCAACTGTTTCCCACGTACTACAAAGCAGCGGTAAGTGGCGTGTCCGGTCATGGTTTTGGCTCGGATGGCTGTACCCGATGATAGAGCGAGAGCGCAGAATACTTGCCGGATCTTACCAGGACACTATCAATGAGCAGGACGGGTGCAATAGGCAAGAAGCTCGCAGTGGACGATATCAAAACCTTCCTGGGCGCTGTCAGGTCTATGGACACCACCGAACGGGTCAACACACTGCGCATAGCGCACCAGCAGCGCCTGAACCTGATTGAGAAAGGAGCAGGTGATCCCATGTTCCCGTGGGAGGCCGTCACAACTAACCCCGAGTTGACCCTCAAACTGACTCAACGCACAAAACATCTGCAGGATAAAGGCGACATGATATCTCTCGCAGTTGCCTGTGGATTAATGCTGTGGGTCCACACCCTTCGGATGGTAGCTTACCCCGAGGTGCGGACCAACGTTCGCGAACTGTGGGGAGAGTTTGAAAGAGCGTTCCCCTACATGGATGGCGGCATTGAAACCAGGTTCCCTGACGGCCTTGCACCTAAATTACATTAAGGCTATGGAGGTCACAATTGATGCTGCATCAGGTGTATTTCCTGGTCAAGACAGTAACACCGAATTTTTTTGACGATACCTATAAACCTGTGACCCCTTCATCAGATAATATAGTGCGGATGCATTCTTCAAGCGGCTTCAGATGATTGTCAATGGCATCCAGAATATGCTGCGCATACGGCTGCCAAGATTTGCTCATAGCTCCACGGCCTTACTCAGCACTTGCTCGCGGATATGACGATTGAGCTCGTGCTCGGGGACTAGGCATACGGTCTCCGCAAAGCCGCTTCCAAAGCTCTGGAACTCACCATGTTTCACTCCGGCTGATCCATCAGCCATTTCCCCGCCTCACCCGGGCACTTCCTGTGCCAGGTCCTTTTCCATGACGCGGCCTGAATTCGACAAAAATGGGCCGTGTTATGGGCCGTGTGGCTCATGTGGTCGTCCCGCTTTATTGATACGTTCAACTGCATTGATTTGCCCGTACTCAATCGAGGTGGGCGAGTGGCGGGCCTGACATGGGAATGAGGATGACGCGAACAAACAACATCACTGCAACCGTGATGAGAGCCGGCATCCTTACGCAGGCACTAATGGTGTTCAGCCTGCTGCTGTCGGCCGCCTCGGCGCTGGCGCACGATTCCCGTCCCGCCTATCTGGGACTGGTGGCGACGGACGCAACCGTGTACGAACTGCGCTGGAAACGTCCCCTGTTTGGCGGTCGCCCCCCGACCATGGAGCTGGCGTTACCAGCCGCCTGTCGGGATGTGGTGCCCCCGGTTGCTTCGAA